>DATDDB010000120.1:0-11487 GCA_036524005.1 Gallionellaceae bacterium
TTGCCCACGGCCGCGATATGGCGGTACATGTCCTTCAGGTTGCCGGCGATGGTGATTTCCTCGACCGGGTACTGGATCTCGCCGTGCTCCACCCAGAAGCCCGCCACGCCGCGCGAATAATCGCCGGTGACATGGTTCACGCCCTGGCCCAGCAGCTCAGTCACCAGCAGGCCGCGCCCCATCAGCCTGAGCAGGCCGTTGAGATCCTGCTCGCCGGGGCGCAGGATCAAATTGTGTGTGCCGCCCGCATTGCCCGTGGTCTGCATGCCCAGCTTGCGCGCCGAATAGCTGCCGAGGAAATAGCCCTGCAATACGCCCTTCTCCACCAGGGTGCGGCGCCTGGTGGCTACGCCTTCATCATCAAAAGGACAGCTGGAAAGGCCGCGCGGGATGTCCGGCGCATCCTCGATGTGGACGATGTCCGAGAACACCTGCTTGCCCAGCTGGTCCAGCAGGAAGGAAGACTTGCGATACAGGCTGCTGCCGCTCACCGCGCCCACGAAATGACCGAGCAGGCTGGCGGCCTCGGGGGCCTCGAACAGCACCGGCACCTGCATGGTGCCCATCTTGCGCGAATCCAGGCGGCGCAGGGCGCGCTCTGCGGCGATGCGCCCGATTTCCTCCACCTTGAGCACTTCCGCGGCATTGCGCGCCTGGCTGTACCAGTAGTCGCGCTGCATCCCCTCGCCCTTGCCCGCGATCACCGCACAGCTCACGCTGTGGCGCGAGGTGGGATAGCCGCCGCAAAAACCCAGGCTGTTGGCATACACGAACTGCGACTCCAGCACGTTGACCGTGGCGCCCTCCGAATTGCTGATGCGCCTGTCGCGGCCAAGTGCCGCCTGCTCGCATTCGCGCGCCAGAGTGATGGCCTGCTCCACCTCGATGTGCCAGGGGTGGTACAGGTCGAGCTCGGGGAAGGTTGTGGCAAGCCGGTCTTCATCGGGCAGGCCCGCGCAATCGTCGCTCGCGGTGTGGCGCGCGATGGCGAGCGCGGCATCCACCGTGTCGCGCAGGGCGCGCCGGGAAAAATCCGAAGTGCTGGCATTTCCGCGGCGCTGGCCGACATACACCGTCACGCTCACGCCCTTGTCGCGATTGTACTCGATGGTCTCCACCTCGCCATTGCGCACCGTGACACTCTGCCCAAAGCCGTCCGAAACCTCGGTCGCGCTGGCGGTAGCGCCCTGCTGGCGGGCATAGGCTATGATGTCGCGCGCAAGCTGGCTCAAGTGCGCCTGGGTGTGGGAGAAGCGATGCCCGGTATGGACGAGGTTTTTCATGGGTGAGTGAAGGTTGGCTATAAACAGGTTGCGGAAAAGCGTATCATATCAACATTCAGTCAACTTTTTCCGCCATGCAGCACGAACATCACCATCCCGAGCACGAAACCGAAGAGGAACTGCCGCTCAGCAAGACCAAGATCAAGCAGCAAATGCATGACTTGCAGCACCTGGGCGAGCAGCTGGTTGGCCTCAGCACCGACAAACTGGCCGAACTCGACCTGCCGGAAAACCTGCTCGACGCCATCCGCGACATGAAGCGCATCAGCCAGAGCAAATTCGGCGCGCAAAAGCGCCAGCGCCAGTACATCGGCAGACTCATGCGCGACGTCGACCCCGCCCCGATTATTGCAAAGCTGGAAGCATGGAGCGGCAACTCGCGCGAATACAACGCCTGGATGCACCAGGTCGAACGCTGGCGCGACCGCCTGCTGGAAAACGAAGACGCCCTCACCGAACTCCTCGCCGCCCACCCCGGCGCCGACGCCCAGCGCCTGCGCAGCCTGATCCGCAACGCACTCAAGGAAAAGGAACTGGGCAAACCGCCCAAGAGCTACCGCGAGATATTCCAGGCGTTGCGCGACATCATCCCCGAACCCTGACATGGGGCATAAACCTGCTGCGCGAAGAGTATGCACTGGATTGGCTTGTTTCCTGCACAGCCTGCCGCCGCTCACAGATTAGCGCCGGGGTTGCCGGCAGCAAGTTACTTTTCTTGCTTCGCCAAGAAAAGTAACCAAAAGAAGGCGACCCCGCTGCGCCAGCCTGCGGCTTCCTTCGACTGGATGAATCCATCGGGGGCTGCGCAACTCGCCCTAGCAGGGCGCACACCACGCGCCCTGCTGCGGAGCTCGAACAGTGCTCGCCCAAACCTCCCGATGGATTCGTCCAACCTCAGTGGCGCAGAAGGGGTAAAGTGGCTTCGTAGTTACGTTTCGGCTTCAAGCCGATCGTGATTGCAGGCCGCCCCTCTCCCCTGTGCGCCGCCGAAGGTCGGGCGAAAGCAAGCGGGGATTCAGGCGAGCACTGTTCGAGCTTCGAGCGGCGGCCGCCGCGAGGGCGAGTTGCGCAGCCCCGCTTGCTTGCGCATGAGCGAGGGCACGCCGCAGGCGCGGCGCACCGGGGCGGATTTTCTTTGGTTACTTTCTTTGGCCGCACAAAGAAAGTAACCGGCGTGCGGGGCCGTTCCCCGCGGTTTTGCATTTAGAGAAAAATGGAACTCCTCCCCCATATCAAACTGGAAACCGGAAAAAACCCCTCCCATAGCATCATCTGGCTCCACGGCCTGGGCGCCGACGGCGAAGACTTCCTCCCCATCGCGGACGAAATGACCCTCCCCGTGCCGGTGCGCTATCTCTTCCCGCACGCGCCCATGCGTCCGGTCACGCTCAACGGCGGCTTCGTGATGCGCGCCTGGTACGACGTGTACGCTGCCGCCCCCGCGGGCGGGCTGGATCTCGAAAGCGGCAGGAAGCAAGACGAGGCGGGTATCCGCGCCTCGCAGGCGGAGCTAGAAAAGCTGATCGCGCAGGAGAAGCAGCGCGGCATCAAGGCGGAAAACATCTATCTTGCGGGATTTTCGCAGGGCGGGGCGATCGTGCTGCACACCGGCTTGCGCCATGCCGAACGGCTGGGCGGCCTGCTCGGGCTCTCCACCTACCTGCCGCTTTCCTCCACGCTGGTGCAGGAAGCCGGGAGTGCGGCCAGGCAGACGCCGATTTTCATGGCGCACGGCATGAACGACCCCATCATTCCCTATCCGCTGGGGCGCGCCTCGGCGCAGCAATTGACCGACGGCGGCTACGCGCTGGAATGGCACGAATACCCCATGCCGCACTCGGTGTGCCAGGAGGAGATCGCGGACATGGAGCGCTGGCTGCAAGAGCAGCTTGCCCGGGCCTGACCGGAAAATAATTCCGGTTCCCGCAAGCTGCTGGCTGCGCCAGCAGCGTGTCGCGGGGCCGGAATCAGGCTGCGCGCTCGGTGAGGTGGTACTTCATCAGGTCGAAATCGTTGCCTTTGTCCTGCAGGCCCTGCGGCGCCAGCTGAAACGACTTGCCGTTCATCTGCATGACCAGGGTATGGCTTTCGTCGACGCTGCCCGGCCTGAGCAGGACGCGGGCATCGCCCGATTCGGAACCCGCCAGCAACACGCCAAAGCTGTCGCCGCTGGCGGCAGGGCCGCTGTCCTCGCCCAGCTTCACGCGCGTGGCGCGGTTGGCGAGAATTTCGACGCCGACATCCAGCATGCCCTCGTCGTCATGGCGCAGGCGGCGCACGATGCCCGCCCCCCAGTACTGCACGTTCTCCGGCCGGTAGCCGATCAGCGAGCCGACTTGCAGTCCCGTGCCTTGCGCAGCTTCCAGGGTGCAGCGGAAGCCGGTGGCGCTGACGTCTTCCGCGACCCAGGTCACGGCAGCCCCGCGCTGCCCGGCCGCCAGGTTGGCCACGTCGATCAGCCCGGCATAACCGGTGACGATGTTCAGGTTCACGTTCAGGCTGCGCCGCGCATGGCGGCGCGAAGGTGCTTCGGTACGCCAGCCTGCCGCAAGCCGCTTGGCCACGTCGCACACCACATTGGCGGGGTAGCTGCCGCCCAGGTTGACTTCCCCTGGCACCGTGTCCTTGCCCAGCTTTTCGATCAGGGGCTCGATCTGCAGCTGCACGCCGCCGTGGCCGATGAAGCGCAGGTTGGGATGCGCCTCGGTGCCGCCGCCATGGCGCACGGGCCCACGCGGCTTGGTCAGGTCGAAGGAATACAGCGCATCCTCGCCGGGCTCGGGCCCCATGGTCAGGCCGCCGCAGACATGCATGGTCAGGCGCTCGGCGAGGTGGACTTGCAGCGGCTTGAGCGAACCGGTGCCGGTCCCCCACCACAGCAGGGCGCCGGCGAGCTGGTGGCGTATGGTGTGTTTCACGCTGGCGCCCGGGTAGAGCTCGATCGCCACGTCCAGGCATTTTTGCGTCTCGGCTTCGGTGTAGTATTCCCCCAGCTGCTCCCACACTGCGGGCTCGACCGGGGCATAATGCACCGCCGCGCATTTCAGGCGGCCCACGGTGGCATTGATGCCGCGCGCCACGATCAGCGGTCGCGAGTCCTTGAGTTCGGATGCGCCTTTCTCGCCGTTGTGGCAACCCAGCAGCACGCCGTGGTAGGCCTCGCCGAGATTGGAATAGTATTCATGCAGCGCATTCCACTGGCGCTTTTCGACCACCGGGGTATTCACCCCGCTGGCGAGATATTCGCGCAGCACCTTGATCTCGAGCGGGCGCGCGGTTTCATCCAGCAGGCTGATCACGGAAAAGAAGGTGTCCAGGCGCATGAGTTCGTCGCTGCGCACCGACTCCAGCCAGGCGTTGACTTCCACCAGCGCCTTCAACGCGTCATTCTTGGGCATTTCATCCAGCAATTGCCGCGCCGACTTCAGGTCAGCCATCGGGTGATCCGACTTCCTACCGAACAATCCCATTAATCCTCTCCGAGTGTTGAATGGTGCAATACAGCCTTTCCCGCGTGCAATATACGCTTAAACCTCCCCCTTGGCTATACGCCAAGCGGCATATACACTGCAAGGACACATGCTCACCTTGTTACAAGACCACACCCCCTTCCCTCCCGTGGAGCGCGCCCTGCGCGAACCCAACGGCCTGCTCGCCTTGGGCGGCGACCTTACCCCCGCGCGCCTGCTCGACGCCTACCGCCGCGGCATCTTCCCCTGGTTCGGCGAGGACGACCCCATCCTGTGGTGGAGCCCGGACCCGCGCATGGTGCTGTTCCCGCAGGAATTCAAGGTCTCGCGCTCGCTGCGCAAGACGCTGCGCGCGGGAAATTACGCAGTGCGCACCGACACCGCCTTCGAGCAGGTGATGCGTGCCTGCGCCGCGCCCCGGCCCGGGCAGGACGGTACCTGGATACACGAGGAGATGATCGCCGCCTATACCGAGCTGCACCATATGGGCTATGCCCACTCCATTGAAGTCTGGATGCCCGGAATTGACAACATGAACCCGCTCCAAGTCGAAGGCAGCCAACACCGTATCGCCGATGAATTGGAGCTGGCTGGTGGTCTTTATGGCATGGCGATCGGACGCATGTTTTTCGGCGAATCCATGTTCAGCCGCAGGACGGACGCCTCCAAGATCGCGCTGGCGCACCTGTCGGCACAGCTGGTTCGATGGAACTTCGGCATGATCGATTGTCAGATGAATACGTCCCATCTTTCTTCGCTGGGCGCCCGTGAGATTCCGCGCAAGGAATTCGTTGCACGGCTGCAAGAATTGGTACACTACGCAAATCGGGAGCCCCCCTGGGAGTTCGAGCATGACCTTGATGCGTGATATACCGCTCTCTACCCTGCAGTTTTACCTGACTGCGCCCTATCCCTGCAGCTACCTGCCGGGCCAGTCGGCGCGCTCGCAGGTAGCCACGCCCAGCTTCATGATAGACACCCCGGTGTATTCCGAGCTGGTGCAGCGCGGCTTCCGCCGCAGCGGCACCTTCACCTACCGTCCGCGCTGCGACACCTGCCATGCCTGCGTGCCGGCGCGCATCGCCGTGGCCGACTTCAAGCCCAACCGCGCCCAGCGCCGCGCCTGGCAGCGCCATACGAACCTCACGGTCTCGCTGCACGAACTGGAGGACAACGAGGAATATTTCCTGCTCTACCAGCGCTACCAGGCCGCGCGCCACCTCGATGGCGAAGCGGAGCAGGACAGCCGCGAGCAGTACCGCAACTTCCTGCTGCAAAGCCATGTCGATTCCGCGCTGGTGGCGTTCCGCGAGGACGGCGTTCTGCGCATGGTGAGCATCATCGACATCCTGTCCGACGGCCTGTCGTCGGTCTACACTTTCTATGACCCCGATGTGGCGCACGCCAGTTATGGCACCTACAATGTGCTGTGGCAGCTGGATTTGTGCCGCGAGATGAAGCTGCCCTACCTGTACCTGGGCTACTGGATCAAGGAATGCCGCAAGATGTCGTACAAGACCAAATTCCAGCCGCTGCAGGGGCTGGTGCAGGGAGTGTGGCAGGATTTGCCTCCGGAATGACTACGACTCGAGGCCCGAAGCAGAACAATGACCGCTACAATAATACAATTGCAGCATAACAACCCAAGGTAGCCTGATGTACTCGTTTTTCAACCCCTTGCTGTTCAGACTCGAACCCGAGGTCTCCCACCACGCCTCGCTCGACGCGCTGGACAAGGCCTACCGCTGCGGCGTGCTGGCGCTGATGGCACCGCGCGTGCCGGACGATCCGCGTACCGTGATGGGCCTCAACTTCCGCAATCCGGTTGGACTGGCGGCAGGGCTGGACAAGGACGGGCAGTACATCGATGCGCTCGCCGCACTCGGTTTCGGCTTCCTGGAAATCGGCACCGTCACCCCGCTGCCGCAGCCGGGCAACCCGCGCCCGCGCCTGTTCCGCCTGCCCGAGGCACGCGCCATCATCAACCGCATGGGGTTCAACAACCACGGCGTTGATGCGCTGGTGGAAAACGTCAAGCGCGCGAAATATTCCGGCATCCTCGGCATCAACATCGGCAAGAACGCCGCCACCCCCATCGAACAGGCCGCCAACGATTACCTCACCTGCCTGCGCAAGGTATACAGCCATGCGGGCTATGTCGCGGTCAACATCTCCTCGCCTAACACCCAGAACCTGCGCCAGCTGCAGGGCGGTGAAGAGCTGGCCGCGCTGCTCACCCAGCTGAAGGAGGAGCAGACGCGGCTGGCCGACCTGCACGGAAAGTACGTGCCGATCGCGGTGAAGATCGCCCCTGATCTGGAGCACGAACAGGTCAGGCAGATCGCCGCGCTGCTGCTGAAGCACCGCATCGACGGCGTGATCGCCACCAACACCACGCTGTCGCGCATCGGCGTGATGCACCTGGAGCACGGCAAGGAGACCGGGGGGCTTTCCGGCGCGCCGGTGCGCGACAGGTCCACCGCCGTGATCCGCCAGCTGGCCGCCGAACTGCAGAATGCCGTGCCCATCATCGGCGTGGGCGGCATCCTCAACGGCGAGGACGCGCAGGAAAAAATCGCCGCCGGCGCCTCGCTGGTGCAGCTTTACAGCGGCTTGATCTATCGCGGCCCCAAGCTGATCGCCGAGGCCGCTGCAAAACTCAGAAAGGGGAAATGACCATGCGTATCGGCGTACCGAGGGAGATCAAGGACCACGAATTCCGCGTCGGCGTCACACCGGAAGGCGCGCGCGCCCTGGTGGCCGCCGGACACGAAGTGGTGGTCGAAACCCGCGCCGGTTCCGCCATCGGCCATTACGATGCGGAGTATGTGGCCGCAGGCGCCACCATCGCCGCCACGCCCAAGCAGGTGTATGCCTGCGACATGGTGATCAAGGTCAAGGAGCCGCAGCCGGCCGAAGTGGCGCTGCTGCGCGAAGGGCTGGTGCTGTTCACCTACCTGCACCTGGCCGCCGTTCCCGAGCTCGCGAAGGAGCTGATGAGCAGGAAGGTGACCGCCATCGCCTACGAAACCGTGCTTGATGCGCAGGGCCGCCTGCCGCTGCTCACGCCGATGTCGGCGGTGGCGGGCAGGCTCTCGGTGCAGATGGGCGCCTGGGCCATGACCATGGCCAACGGCGGGCGCGGCGTGCTGCTCCCCGGCGTGGAAGGCGTGGCCCCCGGCAAGGTGGTGATACTGGGCGGCGGCGTGGTGGGCAGCAATGCCGCGCAGATCGCCACCGGCATGGGGGCGGAAACCATCCTGCTGGAACAGAACCCCGCCACCCTCAAGCGCCTTGCCGCCAGCTTTGGCAGCAAACTCAAGCTGGTGCAGTCCGACGCGGCCAGCGTGGAACAATACGTGAAGGAGGCCGACCTGGTGGTGGGCGCCGTGCTCATCCCCGGCAAGCACGCCCCGCGCCTGCTCAGCCGCAGCCTGGTGCGCGCCATGCGCCCCGGCTCGGTGATCGTGGACATCTCCATCGACCAGGGCGGCTGCGCCGAAACCTCGCGCCCCACCACCCACAGCAACCCGATCTACGTGGAAGAAGGCGTGGTGCACTACTGCGTGGCCAACCTGCCCGCCGCCACCGCCTGGACCTCCACCCAGGCGCTCACCCGCGCCACCCTGCCCTACGCCCTGGCGCTGGCCAACAAGGGCGCGGCGCGCGCCATGGCGGAAGACGCCGGTCTCAGGGGCGGGCTCAATGTCTGCGCCGGGCGCATCACCCACCAGAGCCTCGCCGAAGACCTGGGTTACCCCGTGCTCGCGCCGGAACTGGCGCTGGCGTAGGTCACGTACGGCTCTAATCCCCCCACCCTAACCCTCCCCCCTGCAAGGGGGAGGGAATGGCATCGCTGATTTTGTCTCTATTTTTTGAAAGAGTCCCCGGCATAGCTGGTGTTCAGGGTAAACAATCCCAAATTCCATTTCCTCCACAGAGCGTTTGCCGCCCAATCAATATTTCTGTAATATTGGAAATATAGAATTGATTCGGAGGTGAAGATGAAGATAGGTTCGGCAGTGGATGCCCTGGCCGCATTGGCCCAGGAATCGCGCCTCGCGGTGTTCCGCCTGCTGGTGCGGGCGGGCAAGGATGGTGTGGCAGCGGGCGCGATCGGCGACCAGCTCGGCATTCCGCCCGCGACTTTGTCGTTTCACCTGAAGACACTGGCGCATGCCGGGCTGGTCAAACCGCGCACCGAGGGCCGCTTTGTCATTTATTCCGCCAATTATGCCGAGATGGACAAGCTGATTGCCTATCTCACCGAGCATTGTTGCGCGGGCGATGCGGCGCAGTGCGCGCCCCGCAAATCCTGTTGAGAACTAGAGGAGATCTATCAGTGGTGAATGGAAAACAATACAACGTGCTGGTGCTGTGCACCGGCAATTCCGCCCGCAGCATCCTGGGCGAGGTGCTGTTCAACACCATGGGCAAGGGCAGGTTCAAGGCCTGGAGCGCAGGCAGCAAACCTGCGGGCCGCGTCAATCCGGGCGCACTGGAATGGCTGCAGGACAAAGGCTACAGCAGCGAGGGGCTGCGCAGCAAAAGCTGGGACGAGTTCGCCGCGCCCGGCGCGCCGGAATTCGATTTCATCTTCACCGTGTGCGATAACGCGGCAGGCGAAGCCTGCCCGGTCTGGCTGGGGCATCCCGCCACCGCGCACTGGGGCATACCCGACCCGGCGCACGTCGAGGGCGACGAAGCCCGGCGCGCGGCGTTCAGGAAGGCCGCGGACCAGCTGGCGCGCCGCATCCAGCTTTTCATGAGCCTGCCCATCGAGAAACTGGACAAGCTTGCCCTGAAGGAAAAACTGGCCGAAATCGGGCGCATCCAAGACTGAGGAGCCGATGATGAACAAACCACAAGCATGCGCTTCAGCCGCAGCTTCGCTATTCACCGAGCAGGTCGCGGAATTGGTCGCCATCGGCGCAGCCATCGGCGCCAATTGCGAACCGTGCTTCAAATACCATTACGACCAGGCGCGCAAGCTGGGCGTGAGCGATTTGGACATGCGCTATGCCGTCGACCTGGCCCAGAAGGTAAAGGATACGCCCGCCCGCGCCATGCTGGAGCTTGCCGAGCGCTATCTCGGCTCGGCAACGCCAGACACCAAGGCCAAGGCCAGCTCCTGCTGCGTGGACAACCCCTGAGATGCGCGTGAGGTGCACAGAATGAGTATCTTCGAGCGCTACCTGACCATTTGGGTGTTCCTGTGCATCGTCGCCGGGGTGGTGCTGGGGCATTTCCTCCCCGCGCCATTCCACTGGCTGGGCGGCCTGGAACTGGCCAGGGTCAATATCCCGGTCGGCCTGCTGATCTGGGTGATGATCGTCCCCATGCTGCTGCGCATCGACTTCGGCGCGCTGCACGAGGTGCGCAAGCACTGGCGCGGCATCGGCGTCACGCTGTTCATCAACTGGGGGGTGAAGCCGTTTTCCATGGCGCTGCTGGGCTGGCTGTTCATCCGCCATGTGTTCGCCCCCTACCTGCCCGCAGCCCAACTCGATAGCTACATCGCCGGGCTGGTGCTGCTCGCGGCCGCACCCTGCACCGCGATGGTGTTCGTGTGGAGCCGCCTGGTGAACGGCGAACCGCTGTTCACCCTGAGCCAGGTCGCGCTCAACGACACCATCATGGTGTTTGCCTTCGCGCCGCTGGTGGCGCTGCTGCTGGGGCTTTCCGCGATCGTCGTGCCGTGGAATACGCTGCTGGTATCGGTGGTGCTGTACATCGTGCTGCCGGTGCTGCTGGCGCAGGTGTGGCGCAAGCTGCTGCTGGCACGCGGAACGGCGGCGCTGGAGCGCACCCTGCATGCGCTGGGCCCGATCTCCATCTCTGCCCTGCTGCTCACGCTGGTGCTGCTGTTCGCCTTTCAGGGCAAGGCCATCGTCGCGCAGCCGCTCATCATCCTGATGCTGGCCGTGCCCATCATTATCCAGGTATATTTCACCTCCGGCCTGGCCTACGTGCTTAACCGCCGCTTCGGCGAGGTGCACTGCGTGGCGGGCCCTTCCGCCCTGATCGGCGCCTCCAACTTCTTCGAGCTCGCCGTGGCCGCCGCCATCAGCCTGTTCGGATTCGAATCCGGCGCGGCCCTGGCGACCGTGGTCGGGGTGCTGATCGAAGTGCCGGTGATGCTGTCGGTAGTGCACCTGGTGAAGCGCAGCCAGCGCTGGTACGAAACGGCCAGACCGTCCGCGCGGAATAGCGCCGGTTCGGCCTGATCGCTCGCCATTCCCTCGGCCAGCACGCGTAGGTCCGATTAGCGTAGCGTAATCGGGCGCATGAATGAATGACAGAATACGGACATGCCCAATTACCGGCGTGCATTTGTACCGGGAAGCACGGGCATGTAAGCCGGGTGCAGGATTGGCCACATTCCACGTTTCATCAGTATGTGGAAGCTGGGGTCTATCCTGCTGATTGGTGTGGCGATGTGGATGGGACGTGCGAGGTGATGAATGACATGTGTCCGATTACGCTACGCTAATCGGACCTACGCGGGCTGTAAGGATGTAGCAGCCAAATTGCCTGCGGGTTAGGAATTATCCAGTGCGGCCTTCTCGGCGGCGTATTTGGCCAGGGTGTTGCGCACCCAGTGCAGCCAGCCATACACCTCTTGGGCGGTGCCCATCGAGTACCCAGGATAATAGTAACTTCCAAGGTCTTCAATTATCACTTTATCCAATTCAGGTTTGGACAGCCCGAGCGCGATGAATTCATCTAGCTCT
>DATDDB010000121.1:0-2633 GCA_036524005.1 Gallionellaceae bacterium
GCTCGGTGGCGCTTCGCTGGGGGTGTCCCTGTTCAGCGCCGGCTATTTCAAACCCATGGCAGGCAATACGCTCGGTTTGCTGTGCCTCCAATATCACCTGTTCCTGGTCGGCATGACGCTGGTGTTGCTGGCGGACGACGCCTACATGTTCATGGTGGCGTGGGAGACCATGGCGCTGGCTTCCTATTTCCTGGTCACCACCGATCACAGCATTCCCGACATCCGCAGGGCCGGCTTCCTCTATCTGCTGATCGCGCATGTCGGCGCCATCGCCATCCTGCTCAGCTTCGGCGTGATGCAGGGCGGGCACGGCATCGGCGCCTACACCTTCGACGCGATGCGCGCTGCGCAGCTCACTTCGTTCTGGTCTTCGGCGGCGTTCCTGCTGGCCCTGTTCGGCTTCGGCGCCAAGGCAGGGGTGCTGCCCATGCACGTGTGGCTGCCCGAGGCGCATCCCGCCGCGCCTTCGCCGGTGTCCGCACTGATGAGCGGTGTGATGCTCAAGACTGCCATCTACGGCATCCTGCGCGTCACTTTCGATCTGCTGGGCACGCAATTGTGGTGGTGGGGCGTGCTGGCGCTGGCGCTGGGCCTCGTCACCGCCGTGTTCGGCGTGATGTTCGCCGCCGTGCAGGGCGACATGAAGCGCTTGCTGGCCTATTCCTCGATCGAGAACATCGGCCTGCTGCTGGTGGGTATAGGACTGACCATCATCTTCCACGTCTACGGCAAGGACGCGCTGGCGGCGCTGGCGCTCACTGCGACCCTGTACCACAGCCTGAACCATGCGATGTTCAAGAGCCTGCTGTTCGTCGGCACCGGCTCCATCCTGCACGCCACCGGCGAGCGCAATATGGGGCGCCTGGGCGGTCTGATCCATCGCATGCCCTGGGCCGCGGCGCTGATGCTGGTCGGCGTGCTGGCCATCTCCGGCTTGCCGCCGCTCAATGGCTTCGTGTCGGAATGGCTGCTGCTGCAGGCCTTCCTCCTGTCGCCGGGTCTGCCCAACAGTTACATCAACATGCTGGTACCTGTGGCGGCTGCGGTGATCGCGCTGGCTGCAGCATTGGCCGCCTACGTGATGGTGAAGTTCTACGGCGTGATCTTCCTCGGCCAGTCGCGCGAACATTCCCTGGAACACGCGCATGACGCGGGCAGATGGGAACGCATGGGCATGGGCTGGCTGGCGCTCGCGTGCGTGGTGCTGGGGCTGGCGCCAGTGTTCGTGGTGGAGCAGATCGATCTGGTGTCGCACATGCTGATCGGCTCCGGCCTGGGCAATGCGGCCGGCAACTGGGTGTTCCTGGCGCCGGTGGACACCGAGCGCGCCAGCTATAGTCCGCTCTATTTCCTGCTGGCGGTGCTCGGCGTGATGCTGCTCACCTCGGTGCTGGTGCGCCGCATGTATCACGGCCGCTTGCGTCGCAGTGCGCCATGGGATTGCGGCTTCCCGGCACAGACCGCGCGCATGCAGGATACCGCCGAGGGCTTCGGCCAGCCGATCCGGCGCATCTTCGAGCCGTTCTTCAAGATCGAGCGCGAAGTGCCGAGCCCGTTCGACGCGCATCCGCGCTATCACGGGCAAACCGAAGACCGGCTGTGGTACATCCTGTATGTGCCGATCAAGCAGCTTACCGAGCGACTCTCGTCGCTGGCTTCGTTATTGCAGCATGGGCGCATCCATCTGTATCTGACTTACACCTTTGTTACCCTGATCGTGTTGCTGGTGTTCGTATGATGGAAAACTACAATCTCTTTTACGCCATCCTGTTCCAGCTCGCGCAACTGCTGCTGGTGGTGCTGCTGGCGCCGCTGCTGACCGGCTGGGTCAACCAGTGCCAGGCTTGGCTGCAGAACCGCTCCGGCGCGGGCGTGCTGCAACCCTACCGCGTGCTGCGCAAGCTGTTCCACAAGGACGCGGTAATCGCGCACAACGCATCGCCGCTGTTCCGCGCCACGCCTTACATCGTGTTCGGCTGCATGTGGCTGGCGGCCGCCATCATCCCGATTATTGCAGTGGACTTACCCTTTTCACAGGCGGCCGACGTGATCGCGCTGGTCGGCGTGTTCGCACTGGCGCGGATGTTCATCGCGCTTGCCGCGATGGACATCGGTACCGCGTTCGGCTCGCTCGGCGCCAGGCGCGAGATGCTGGTGTCGTTCCTGGCCGAACCGGCGCTGCTGATGGTGCTGTTCACCGCCTCGCTGATCAGCCACTCCACCCAGCTGCCGCGCATCGTCGAGACCCTGGCGTTCGACCATCAATTCATGCTCTACCCGAGCCTGGCCTTCGCCGGGCTGGCGTTCGTGATCGTGTTGCTGGCGGAGAACGCGCGCATCCCGGTGGACAATCCGAGCACGCATCTGGAACTCACCATGATCCACGAGGCGATGATCCTCGAATACTCGGCGCGCCACCTAGCGCTGATCGAGTGGGCCAGCAGCCTGAAACTGTTCGCCTATGTCTCCATCGGCATCGCGCTGTTCCTGCCGCAGGGCATCGCCGAGGTGGGCAACTGGGCGGGGCTGCCGCTGGCCATCGTCTTGCTGCTGCTGAAACTGTTGCTTGCGGGCGCAGGTCTGGCCGTGCTGGAAACGGTGATGGCCAAGATGCGCATCTTCCGTGCGCCGGA
>DATDDB010000122.1:0-2048 GCA_036524005.1 Gallionellaceae bacterium
GAAGGTTTCTTCTGTATAACCGTGCGAAGTTTGCCAGTCCTTGAGCCTGGCCTCGCCGCCCACTTCCCGGGCCAGGGCATCGATGCGGGCTTGCAGGGCCGCGGGCGTCAACTCGTAGCCGGCGGCGCGTGCAGCCTGGGCCAGCAGCATCTCTGCAACCATGTCCTCCAGCACCGCAGTGCCGGCATCTTCCTCGGTCACGGGCTTGCCAAGCGCCGCATGCGCCTTGATGTACTCGGTCACCTGCCCGTCCCATTCGGCCAGTGGGATGCCCTCGCCGTTGACCGTCGCGGCCATCGGCAGCGGCGTGGCGGTGGGCGGAGCAGGCGTTTCACTGGGCAGCGGCGTTGCGGTCGGTGTGGCCGGCGTGCACGCCGAAAGCACAGTTGTGAGGATGAGGAGCGCAGCTGCGAAGGAATCTCCCCTTCTTGGTCCGTATTGAGGTCTGGAAGGCATCCGAGGCATTATACCCAAGTGGGGTGGGTGACCCTTTCCGTATTGCAGCTTCGTGCTCCCCGGCGCATAATATACGTGGACGCGGGTGCCGCCAGCCGCAGGGAGGGCCATGTGACCGCCGCAGACAACCAGAAGACCGCTCGCCGCATCCTGCTCGAGGTGTTCAATGCCGGCAGAGCCGAGCTATTCGACAGCCTGTTCGCCGCCGATTACGTGGATCATGCGTTGCCGCCCGACATTCCATCCACGCCTGAGGGACTGCGCAGCATGCTGACCCTCTTGAGAGGCGCATTCCCGGACCTGGCGTACACGATCGACGACCAGATGGGCGAAGGGGACAAGGTGGCGCTGCGCGTTACCGGCCGCGGCACGCTGCAGGGCGAGTTCATGGGCTTGCAGCCCACGGGGAAGACGGCCATCTGGCAGGAGCTGCACTGGTTCCGATTCAACCCCGAGGGTAAACTGGCTGAGCACTGGGACATAACGGATTCGCTCGGCATGCTCTCGCAGTTGAGCGCGCCGTAGCGCACTTCGAGAATCTCCCCGAGCGCTGATCCCGATCGCGGCCTCGCCAAGCGGCGCGGCGGCCTCACTTTAGTGGTTGGAGGACTCAAGATGGAAAAAGCCGCACCCTGGAGCAATGCCGGGGCCTACGAGTTGTATGTGGGCCGCTGGAGCCGCAATGTTGCGGCTCAGTTCCTGGATTGGCTCCATGTTCCGCCCGGAGGCCACTGGCTGGATGTCGGCTGCGGCACGGGAGCGCTCAGCCAGGCAATTCTCGATCGTTTCTTGCCGAAACAGGTCACCGGGATTGATCTCTCGGAGGCCTACGTCCAGTACGCCCGGGCGCATGTGCGCGATGCGCGCGTTGAGTTCCGCACCGGCGATGCGCGCGCGCTGCCCATCGAGGCAGCTTCAGCCGACGTGGCAGTCTCAGGGCTGGCGGTGAACTTTGTTCCGCAGCCTGGAGACGCCGCGTCTGAGATGGCCCGCGTGGTCCGGCCCGGCGGGACGGTGGCGGCGTACGTGTGGGACTACTCGGAGGGCATGCAGTTCATGCGCTATTTCTGGGATGCGGCCATCGCCCTGGATCACGCGGCGGCTGAACTTGATGAGGGCCCACTTTTTCCCGTGTGCCGGCGCGACGGTCTGCGGGATTTGTTTGGGGCCGCCGGCCTCCAGCGCGTTGACGCGCGCGCCATTGAGATTCCCACGCACTTTCGCAGCTTCGAGGACTACTGGCAACCGTTCCTTGGCGCACAGGGACCGGCGCCGCGCTACCTGGCTTCCCTCAATGAAGATCGCCGTGCCGCCCTGAAGGAGCATCTGCGTTCGATGCTGCCTGCCGCGCCTGACGGATCCATCGCGCTAATCGCCCGCGCCTGGGCGGCGCGCGGCGAACGCTGACGCCGCCTCGGAGAGTGCGTACTTTTGTCGGACGGAATACTTACAGCCGCGGCTTGACTTTCACAAGCGTCCACTTATATACTCTTCTTTGCCCTCGTTGGAATCGCCGCCCTCGCCGCCCCTGATCGGCGGTCCACCGCTGCCCATGACAACCTACCCAAGCGTCCCTGCACAGGGCCGGGGGC
>DATDDB010000123.1:0-4805 GCA_036524005.1 Gallionellaceae bacterium
ATTGTAATCAGCCGGTGCTATGGCCATTGGCGCTGGTTGTGCTGGCGCTGGCCGCCCTGGGCTGGTGGCTGCGCCGCGCGCTGAAAACGCGGGAGGAAGCCAGGTAGTCCACCAGGCAGGACTGTTGCGGATACAGCAGTGGCGCCACCAGGGAGGCTGCTGCAATGTATAATTTGCTGTCTAGCCGACGGTGCGAAGACCACATCAGGAATTGTATCCTGGGCACGCGCGCACCCGAGGCGCAGCGTTTTGTCCTGTGGTTCGAGCGCGAGGTGCTGAAGCCCATCAAGTACCGGGCGGCAAACAGGATGCCCATTCCTGAAGAGGTGGATTAGATGGCGGTCAATTTGAGGTGCAGCGCGGTGGCAAGCAAAAAACTGAAATCATGGGCGTGTGGCGGCCTGATGTTTGCCGCGCTGCCGGCATGGGCTGGCCCACCCTTCACGACCGACGACCCGGAGCCGGTGGACTACAAGCATTTTGAAACTTATGTAGCATCTGAACAATCCGGCACCCGAAGCGGCCATACCACCACCAACCTGCTTGAAATCAACTATGGCGCGCTGCCCGATGTGCAATTGAGCATCACCGTGCCCTACGTCATCAGCAGCCCTGCCGCGCAGATGACACAGCAGGGCATGGGCGACCTGGTGTTTGGCGTCAAATACCGCTTCATGCAGGAAACCGAAAGCCGGCCCATGATGGCGGTCTATCCCATCGTCATCACGGCGAACGGCAATGCCGCCAAAGGGCTGGGCAATGGCGGGCAGCAGTATTTCCTGCCGCTGTGGATCCAGAAAAGCTGGGGCGACTGGCATACCTATGGCGGCGGCGGCTACTGGATCAACCGGGCGCCGGGCATGGCCAGCCACTGGTATTTCGGCTGGGCCGCGATGAACGACGTGACCGAGCATCTTTCCCTCGGCGGCGAGGCGTTCCACGCCACCGACATGAGGCCGTTCGAGAACTCGAGCAATGGTTTTAACCTGGGCGGGATATACAAGATCGACAGGTACAGCCGGCTGCTGTTTTCCGCCGGCCGCGCAGTGGTCGAGATTTCATCGCAAAACAGTTATTCCACCTACCTGGCCTACAGCCTCAGTTGGTGACCGGCTGCCCGTTCGATAGCGGAGGCCAACAGGGCTTCCTGCGCCTCCGTTATAATCCTGCCTTTGAACTTATTCCGGCATAACTCGAATTGAACAAAATCGTCATTTTCGGCGCGGGGCTGATCGGCGGCTCGTTCGCACTGGCTCTGCGTAAAGCGGGCGCAGTGCGCGAGGTGGTCGGCTTCGGGCGCAGCCGCAGCACGCTGGAAGAGGCGCAGCGGCTTGGCATCCTGGACCGCATCGGCGAGGGCGAGGCGCGCGAAGTGAGTGATGCGGACATCGTGCTGCTGGCAACCCCCGTGGCGCAGATGGGCGAGATTCTTGCGCGCATTGCGCCCCACCTGGGCGCTCAAACACTGGTCACCGACGGCGGCAGCACCAAGGGCGATGTGGTGCATGCCGCGCGCGCGAACCTGGGCGGCAAGCTTGCGCAGTTCATACCCGCCCACCCCATCGCAGGGGCAGAGCACAGCGGCCCGGCCGCGGCGCGCGCCGATCTCTATCAGGGCAAAAAAGTTGTGCTCACGCCTTTGGCCGAGAATAGCGCCGAATCGGTGGCGCGCGTGCGCCGTGCCTGGGAGCAGTGCGGCGCGGTGGTGAGCGAACTCACGCCGCAGCAGCACGATGAAGTCTTCGCCGCAGTCAGCCACCTGCCGCACCTGCTTTCCTTCGCGCTGGTGCATGATCTGGCGCAACGCAACAACCGCGACCTGCTGCTTTCCTTCGCCGCCAGCGGCTTCCGCGACTTTACTCGCATCGCGGCAAGCAGCCCCGAGATGTGGCGCGACATCAGCCTCGCCAACCGCGAGGCGCTGCTGCGCGAAGTGAAACAGTATGCCGACGAACTTTATGTCCTGTACCGCGCCCTGGAAAACAGCGATGCGGACAAGCTGGAAGAAATTTTTGCCGAAGCGCAAAAAGTGCGCAGCAACTGGACGCCTCAATAATTTACCGAATCATGCAGCATGAACCACTCTGAATTTATCGATCTTCCACCTCTGGTTTCCGCGCGCGGCACGGTGCGCCTGCCCGGCTCGAAAAGCATATCCAATCGCGTGCTGCTGCTGGCGGCACTGAGCGATGGCGAGACCACGGTGCGCGACCTGCTGAAGTCGGACGACACCGACCGCATGCTGGAGGCGCTGAATACGCTAGGTGTGAAAGTCGAATCGCTGGGGGATAGCGCCTATCGCGTGACAGGTTGCGGCGGAAATTTCCCCAACAAAAAGGCTAAGTTATTTCTGGGCAACGCAGGCACCGCCTTTCGCCCGCTTACTGCCGCCTTGGCGCTGGCTGGCGGTGAGTACGAACTTTCCGGCGTGCCGCGCATGCACGAACGCCCGATAGGCGACCTGGTGGATGCGCTGCGCCAGCTTGGGGCGAAGATCGAGTACCTGGGCAACGAAGGTTTCCCGCCGCTGAAAATTTCCCCGGCGAAATTGGCCGGCGACACCGTCAAGGTGCGCGGCGATGTGTCCAGCCAATTCCTGACTGGCCTGCTGATGGCGCTGCCGTTGACGGGTCAGACAGTCAAGGTCGAGGTGGTGGGTGAACTCATTTCCAGGCCATATATCGCGATCACGCTGGCGATGATGGCGCAGTTCGGCGTAATTGTGGAACGCCAGGAGTGGCATACCTTCGTCGTGTTCGGCGGCAGGCGATACCGCAGCCCCGGCACTGTATATGTAGAAGGCGATGCATCATCCGCCTCGTATTTTCTCGCCGCCGGGGCGGTAGGCACTGGCCCAGTGCGTGTCGACGGGGTGGGCAAGGATTCCGTGCAGGGCGATGTGCGTTTTGCCGAGGCGCTGGAAATAATGGGCGCGCGCATTGCGTGGGGGGCGAACTGGATGGAAGCGTCCGCACCCGCTGGTGGCAAACTCAAAGCCCTCGATGACTTCGACTGCAACCACATCCCTGATGCGGCCATGACGCTGGCCGTACTGGCCCTGTTCGCCGAGGGTACCACCACGCTGAAAAATATCGCCAGCTGGCGCGTGAAGGAGACTGATCGCATTGCGGCCATGGCAACCGAATTGCGCAAAGTAGGCGCGGCAGTGGAAGAGGGGGCGGATTACATCCGTATCACCCCGCCCGCGCAATTCCACTTTGCCGCAATCGACACTTACGACGACCACCGCATGGCGATGTGTTTCTCGCTGGCCGCGTTCGGCGGCGCGGGCGTGCGCATCAACGATCCCAAGTGCGTGGCCAAGACCTTCCCGGAATATTTCACGGAATTCGCCAAGGTGACGCAGGCCGTGCCGGTCATTGCGATAGACGGCCCTTCCGCTTCCGGCAAGGGCACGGTGGCGCAGCGCGTGGCAAAGGCTCTCGGTTTTCATTTCCTGGACAGCGGCGCGCTCTATCGCCTGCTGGGGCTTGCGGCCGAGCGGCATGGCGTGGCGCTGGACGACGAGCAAGGGCTGGCCCGGCTGGCGGGGCGGATTTCCATCGTCTTCGAGGACGGGGAAACCTGGCTGGATGGCGCAAAGGTGGGGGATGAGCTGCGTACCGAGGAAGCGGGGGCGGCGGCCTCGAAAGTGGCGGCGCTGCCCATGGTGCGCGCCGCCCTGCTGGCCAAGCAGCACGCCTTCCGCCGCGCGCCGGGGCTGGTGGCCGACGGGCGCGACATGGGGTCGGTGGTGTTTCCGGACGCCGCGCTGAAAGTGTTCTTGACCGCCTCCGCCGAGGCGCGGGCGGACCGGCGATATAAACAGTTGAAAGAAAAAGGAATGGGTGCTAATATAACGGCCCTTTTGCAGGACATCCGCGCACGCGACGAGCGAGACAGCCAGCGCAGCGTGGCTCCACTGCAACAGGCGCCGGGCGCGGGCCTGCTGGACACCACTGACCTGACCATCGAACAGGCGGTCAATGAAGTCCTGGCGCGCTACCCTGCAAAGCGGTAACTGGGTCATCGAAACCGGATTGGCACTGATAAATTGATGGCGCGGCGCGGAACGCAAAGCGCAATCAGTTGTCAAAACGGTTTTAAATGGCACATTGGCCCCGTGACGAGCCCTTCGTTTCGGGATGTTTAACCAACCCCCGCCCTCAAAAGCGGAATTTGTTTGTAGGTACCTCATTAAATGAACGCAAAAGCAGCAGCAGCCGACCTGGAAAGTTTTGCCTCCCTGTTTGAAGAAAGCTTGTCGCGCAAGGAAATGCGCGCGGGCGAACTGATTACCGCGCAAGTTGTGCGCGTGGACCAGAATGTCGTGGTCGTCAATGCCGGACTGAAGTCCGAAAGTTTTATCCCCGTTGAGGAATTTCTCGATGCCAAAGGCGAAGTCGAGGTCAAGCCCGGCGATTTCGTCACCGTGGCGATCGAATCGCTGGAAAACGGCTATGGCGAGACCAAGCTCTCGCGCGAAAAGGCCAAGCGCCTGGCCGCATGGCACGACCTGGAAGTGGCGATGGAAGAAGGCAAGATCGTCGAAGGCTTTGTCAACGGCAAGGTCAAGGGCGGCCTCACCGCCATGGTCAATGGCATACGTGCCTTCCTGCCCGGTTCGCTGGTGGACATCCGTCCGGTGAAGGACACCACCCCGTACGAAAACAAGACCATGGAATTCAAGGTCATCAAGCTGGATCGCAAGCGCAACAACGTGGTGGTATCTCGCCGCGCAGTGAGCTCGGCGTGCGCTTGAGCATCAGGACCTGCGGCCCATCGCCGGTGTCGCGCAGCAGCGC
>DATDDB010000124.1:0-10734 GCA_036524005.1 Gallionellaceae bacterium
ACTACCGCGAGTTCATCGCGCATCTCACCGATGCCGAGGCCAAACAGCAGGGCGCGCGTTGCATGGATTGCGGCATCCCGTTCTGCAACAACGGCTGCCCGGTCAACAACATCATTCCCGACTGGAACGACCTGGTCTATCGCGGCAACTGGAAGCAGGCGCTGGATGTGCTGCACTCCACCAACAACTTCCCGGAAGTGACCGGGCGCATCTGCCCGGCGCCGTGCGAAGCGGCCTGCACGCTGAACATCAACATGGATGCGGTCGGCATCAAGTCCATCGAGCACGCCATCATCGACAAGGGCGGCGAGAACGGCTGGGTGGTACCCCAGCCTGCGCAGAAAAAGTCCGGCAAGAAAGTCGCCGTGGTGGGCTCCGGCCCGGCCGGACTGGCGGCTGCACAGCAGCTGGCGCGCGTGGGCCACTCTGTTACCGTGTTCGAGAAGAACAGCCGCGTCGGCGGCCTGCTGCGCTACGGCATCCCCGACTTCAAGCTGGACAAGCGCATAATCGACTGGCGCATGGCGCAGCTGGAAGCCGAAGGCGTGAAATTCAAGACCAACACCTTCATCGGCAAGGATGAGCCGGGGCGGGAAATCGCCAACGATGCGAGCGAAACCATCGCCCCCAAAAAGCTGCTGAAGGACTTCGATGCCGTGATCCTGGCTGGCGGAGCCGAGCAGCCGCGCAACCTGCCTGTGCCCGGGCGCGAACTGGAAGGCGTGCATTTTGCGCTGGAATTCCTCATTCCGCAGAACAAGGAAGTCGCCGGCGAGGGCAAGAACCCGATCTCGGCCGCAGGCAAGCATGTGGTTGTGATCGGCGGCGGCGATACCGGTTCCGACTGCGTGGGCACCTCGAACCGCCACGGCGCCGCTTCGATCACCCAGATCGAGGTCATGCCGCGCCCGCCCGAGATGGAGAACAAGGAACTGACCTGGCCCAACTGGCCGATGAAGCTGCGCACCTCCAGCTCACATGAGGAAGGCTGCGCGCGCGACTGGTCCATCGCCACCAAGGAGTTCGTCGGCGAGAACGGCAAGCTGAAATCCCTCAGGGCCGTGCGCGTCGAGCTGAAGGACGGCAAGTTCATCGAGGTGCCCGGCAGCGAATTCGAGCTGAAGGCCGACCTGGTGTTTTTGGCCATGGGCTTTGTCAGCCCGTTGCAGCAGGTGCTGGATGCCTTCGGCGTGGAGAAGACCGCACGCGGCGACGCCAAGGCGGACACCCTCAACTACCGCACCAGCGTGGACAAGGTGTTTGCTGCGGGCGACGTGCGCCGCGGACAGTCCCTGGTGGTATGGGCGATACGCGAAGGACGCCAGGCTGCGCGAGCTGTGGACGAATATTTGATGGGTTCGTCGGTATTGCCTCGTTAAGTAATTACAACCCACCACAGAGACACAGTGTCTCTGTGGTGAAATGATTTGGGATTCACCATGAACTTTAAAGTCAAGAACGACACTTTCCTGCGCGCACTGCTGCGCCAGCCGGTTGAATACACCCCTGTCTGGATGATGCGCCAGGCCGGGCGCTATTTGCCCGAATACTGCGCCACGCGCAAGCGCGCCGGCAGCTTCCTGAACCTGTGCAAGAGCCCGGACCTGGCGACCGAAGTGACGCTGCAGCCGCTGGAACGCTTTCCGCTGGATGCAGCGATTCTTTTCTCCGACATCCTGACCGTGCCCGATGCAATGGGGCTGGGGCTGTATTTTGCCGAAGGCGAAGGCCCGAAATTCGAGCGCCCCGTGCGCAATGAGGCGGCCGTCAATGCCCTGCGCGTCCCTGACATAGGCTCGGACCTGAAGTATGTAACCGACGCCGTTTCCCAGATCCGCCGCGCACTGGACGGACGCGTACCGCTGATCGGCTTCTCCGGCAGCCCCTGGACGCTTTCGTGCTATATGGTGGAAGGTGGCAGCAGCGACGATTACGCCACGGTCAAGACCCTGATGTACAAGGAGCCCAAGCTGATGCACCGCATCCTTGAGGTGGCCGCGCAGTCAGTGACCGCTTACCTCAACGCCCAAATCGAAGCAGGCGCGCAAGCCGTGATGATTTTCGATTCCTGGGGCGGCACACTGTCGCACTATGCCTATCATGAGTTTTCCCTGCCCTACATGCAGCGCATCGTGGCCGGACTGACCAAGGAAAAGGACGGGATCAGGATTCCGAGCATCATCTTCACCAAGGGCGGCGGCTTGTGGATAGACAGCATCGCCAACGCCGGCTGTGATGCCGTAGGCCTGGATTGGACCATGGACATCGGCGTTGCCCGCCAGAAGGTGGGCCACAAGGTGGCGCTGCAGGGCAACATCGACCCGGCCGTGCTCTTTTCCACGCCTGAAGTCATCCGCAGCGAAGTCGAGAAGGTGCTGGCCAGCTACGGCTACGGCAGTGGCCATGTTTTCAACCTCGGACATGGAATTTCCCAGCATACCGACCCGGAAAATGCCGCGGCGCTGGTGCGCGCGGTGCATGATTTGAGCCGTCGCTATCACTCCAGCGCACCCCAAAATATCGCTTGACATTTAAGGCGTTTTGCACAGACCGGCCCTGTTTGCCTAACAGGGCCGGGTTTTTCCTCGCAATTCAGGGCATTGATTCAACGCATTGTTTTTAATGGTTATTTGTCGCCCATCAAATAGGCGGCCCAGCAAAATTGTATACGGGATTTGGATTTAGGCCCATTGTTGGACAATTGCTAACACCCTTATCCACAGCTAATGTGGACAACAAAAAATAAGCAATCCGCTCAAGCCGGTTGGCCTGTTTTTTAGAATTCGCCGGAGAAAATTTTCCCTGTGTCCATCGTTCGTGTCGCGCTGGATGTACCCCTTGCCACCCTGTTCGATTACAAATTGAATTCAGGCGACGCGGTCGTGCCGGGTGTGCGCGTGATCGTTCCTTTCGGGCGCAAGCTGGCCGTGGGTGTGGCGATGGAATGTACCGCGCAATCCGAGCTTGCGTCTGAACGCATCAAATCCGTCTCCCGTGTATTGGACGAGATTCCGCCGTTGCCGGAGGATCTGCTCGCGCTGTTGCGCTTTTGCAGCGACTACTACCACTATCCCATCGGTTCCACCGTGCTTTCCGCCCTGCCCGCGCGCCTGCGTGCGAGTGAACCGGTCGCCCTGAAGGAAACTTTGAGCTACGCGCTGAGCGCCACGGGGCGCGCACTCGATCCGGAGCTGCTGGACAAGCGCAAGGTGGCGCAGCGGCGCATCCTGGCCGCCCTGCGCGAGTGTGCACTGACTGCCGCGCAATTGCGCGCCCTGTCGCCCGGCGCTCCGGCTGCGCTCAAGGCTCTGCTGGAGGCTGGCTGGATCGAAGTCTGCCCCGAACCCCCTCCTGCTCTGGAGTTTGCTTTCCATGGTGCGCATGCGCTCACCGCAGCGCAGCAACAGGCGGTGGATGCGGTCACCCAGGCACATGGCTTTGGCGCTTTCCTGCTCCACGGCGTCACCGGCAGCGGCAAGACCGAGGTCTATGTGCACCTGATGCGCCACATGCTGCAGCAGGGCGGGCAAGTGCTGATGCTGGTGCCGGAGATCAACCTGACGCCGCAACTCGAAGGCTATTTCCGGGAGCGCTTTCCGGATGCCGAACTGGTCAGCCTGCACAGCGGCCTGGCCGAGGGCGAGCGCGCCCAGAACTGGCTGCGCGCCCAGGCGGGCCGGGCACGCATCGTGCTCGGCACGCGCCTTTCGGTATTCACCCCCCTGACGCAATTGTCCCTGATCATCGTGGACGAGGAGCATGACAGCTCCTACAAGCAGCAGGATGGCCTGCGTTATTCCGCGCGCGATGTGGCGATCTTCCGCGCCAGCCAGGGCAAGGTGCCAATCGTGCTGGGCTCGGCCACGCCTTCGCTGGAGACCTGGCACAATGCCCAAATCGGGCGCTTTCGCTTGTTGAAGCTGCCCGAACGGGCGCTGGCCTCGGCAAGATTGCCCGAGGTGCGCTGCATCAACACCGGCAATCTCTTCATGCCGCATGGCATCAGCGAGGCCATGTTCGAAGCGCTCAAGCTGTGCCTGGAGCGCCGTGAGCAAAGCCTGCTGTTCATCAACCGGCGCGGTTACGCGCCGGTGCTGATGTGCACGTCCTGCGGCTGGCTTTCCGGCTGTCCGAATTGCGCGGGCAAGCTGGTGCTGCATATGCAGGACCGGCGCCTGCGCTGCCACCACTGCGGCCACCAGCAGCGCGTGCCGCATGCCTGCCCCAGCTGCGGCAACACGGATTTACAGCCGGTGGGCATCGGCACCCAGCGCGTGGAAGAGGCGCTGCAGGAACGCTTCCCCCATGCGCGCATCATGCGGGTGGACCGCGACAGCACACGCAACAAGGGAACCTGGCGCGCCATGCGTAGGCAGATCCAGGACGAGGCGGTGGACATCCTGGTGGGCACGCAGATCCTGGCCAAAGGGCACGACTTCCCCAACCTCACCCTGGTCGGCGTGCTGAACCCGGATTCCGCGTTATACAGCAGCAACTTCCGCGCTTCTGAAACCCTGTATGCACAGCTCGCGCAAGTGGCCGGGCGCGCAGGGCGCGCGGGCAAGCCAGGCGAGGTGCTGGTGCAGACCGCTTTCCCCGGCCACCCCCTGTTCCGCGCCCTGCAAACGCACGACTACGACTCCTGGGCGCAGACCCTGCTGGACGAGCGCAGGATGGCTGGATTCCCGCCCTTTGTTTACCAGGTACTGCTGCGCTGCGAGGGCAGGCAGGAAGCAGAGGTCTATACCTTCATGCGCCATGCCCATGAGATGGCCAGCAGCCTCGACATGCCGGTGGAAGTCTATGGCGTGGTTCCCGCCGCCATGCCGCGCCGCGCCAACCATTTTCTGGCGCAGCTCCTGGTACAAAGCGGCGCGCGCAAGCCGCTGCACCAATTCCTCGATGCCTGGCAGCCGCAGCTGGAAGCGCTGCCTGCCGCCAAACTGCGCTGGTCGCTGGATATTGACCCCCTTGAGTTATAAGATGTAACCACTTATGGGGGATTGACCTCATGGCCATTAAGTCGCAGCATACCGGTGCTTGGCATTCTTCAAGGGGGAGAATATGTCTGACAACGATGAAGTGGACAACCCGGGACGGCGCAATTTCCTGGGCGCGATAACCACCGTGGCGGGCGCAGGGGGGGCCGCCGCAGCTTGCTGGCCCTTCGTGAGCAGCATGAACCCCAGCGCGGATGTGCTGGCCAAGGCCACCACTGAAGTCAATCTTGCCGACATTCCGCCCGGCGGCGTGCATACCGTGGCCTGGCAGGGCAAACCGGTGTTCATCGTGCACCGCACTCCCGAGGACATCAAGAATGCCGAAACCCATCCCAGCACGATAGAGCCCGAGCCTGACAGCAAACGTGTCAAGCGCCCCGAGTGGCTGGTTGTGGTGGGGGTATGCACCCACCTGGGCTGCGTGTCCAACCGCAACGCTGACGGCGGCTGGCTGTGTCCCTGCCACGGCAGCATGTACGACGCGAGCGGGCGCGTCATCCGCGGCCCCGCTCCCAAGAACCTCGACGTGCCGCTCTACAGCTTTGAGGGCGACAGCAAGATCATCATCGGAAAAGCCTAAGGAGGCGTCATGCACAAACGTTTGCTTGCCTGGGTGGACCAGCGCTTTCCGCTTACTTTTTTCATCAAGCACGAACTGACCGAGTATCCCACGCCACGCAACCTGAGCTACTGGTGGAATTTCGGCTTTCTGGCCGGCTTCGTACTCGTCCTGCAGCTGGTGACCGGCGTCTTCCTCGCCATGCACTACAAGGCTGACGCTGGCCTGGCCTTCGATTCGATCCAGCACATCATGCGCGATGTGAACTACGGCTGGCTGTTGCGCTATATGCACTCGACCGGGGCCTCGGCATTCTTCGTGGTCGTTTATGTGCACATGGCGCGCACGTTGTATTACGGCTCCTACCGCGCGCCGCGCGAGCTGCTGTGGTGGACCGGCCAAGTACTGCTGCTGTTGCTGATGGCGATTTCATTCATGGGCTATCTGCTGCCTTGGGGACAGATGTCCTTCTGGGGTGCTGCGGTGATCACCAACCTGTTCCGCGCCACACCCTTCATCGGCGACCAGGTGGTAATCTGGCTGCGCGGCGACTATGGCGTGGGCGACGAAACGCTGACACGCTTCTTCTCCCTGCATTACCTGTTCCCGTTCATCATCCTCGGCATGGTGGTCATCCACCTGGTGGCGCTGCATACAGTGCGCAGCAGCAACCCTTCGGGCATCAACCTGGCCGACAAGGACAACATCCCGTTTCATCCGTATTTCACCAGCAAGGACTTTTATGGGCTGGGCGTGTACCTGTTCATATTCTTTCTGTTCGTGTTCTTCTTCCCGAACACCTTCATCGAGCCTGCCAACAACATTCCGGCCAATCCTATGCAAACCCCGCCGCACATCGTGCCGGAATGGTATTTCCTGCCGTTCTACGCCATCCTGCGCTCGGTGCCGGACCTGGTGGGCGGCGTGGTGGCCATGGGGCTGTCGGTGATGATCTTCGCGGCCATGCCATTCATGGATCGCTCAAACATCCCCGGCGGCGCAAATTACCGCCCCATCTATCGCGTCATGTTCTACCTGTTCATCCTCGACATATTCGTGCTGGGCTATGTCGGCGCGCAACCGGTAACCGATTTCATCGTCTGGCTGGGCCGATGCTCCACTTTGATTTACTTTGCCACCTTCCTGCTGCTGCCCTTCGTTTCCAGATGGGAAGAAAAACGTCTGCGCGCGCGCGGCCTGCCCCCAGCATTGCAGGCGTTATTCGATCAGCGTGATTCGCGCGGCAAGTGGCCGCATACGGAGGCCGGCAAATGAAAACCTTCCTGTCTGCTACGCTTGCCGGATTGCTGGCCTGCCTGGCACTTGCGGCCCATGCCACGGAAGCGAAACTGGAATCCGTGGAACTGCCGAAGGACCTGCCCTCCCTGGAACGGGGTGCAGAAACCGTGGTAACGGTCTGCTTGGGTTGCCATAACCTGAAATACATCAAGTTCCGCGACCTGATGAGCCTGGGCATCGCCAATGACAAGGTGGAAGCCTGGCGCAACGGTCTACCGGTGGATACCTCGCTGCAGGCGCAAATGACGGAAGAGGCGGCGCGCGCTTCTTTCAACGGCGCCACTCCGCCTGACCTGAGCATGGTTGCGGCCGCGCGCGAGGGCGGCGGCAATTACCTGTTTGCCTACCTGACCGGCTACCACAAGAACGAGAAGGGCGACCTGATTAACCGCGTTTTCCCCGGAACCCAGATGCCGGACATCCTGGGTGCGGCGGATGTTGCCGGTGAAAAGCAGCGCGCGGAGCTGGAAGCTAAAGCCAGAGAAACCAGTGCCTTCCTGGTGTGGGCGGCCGACCCGCACGCCGAGGAACGCAAGCGGCTGGGATATTACGTGTTGAGCTATGTGGCCTTCATGACCCTGCTGCTGTTCCTGTTGAAAAAGCGGATTTGGCGCGAGATCGACAAGCAGCCGAAGATCAGGTGAGTCCTGAGGTTGCCCGTGCTTCCTTAGTTATCCTTCGCACCCTGGTCTATCCACTTCCTCAGGATAGCGATCTTGTCCTTGGATAATCCGCCCTTGATGCCGTAGGGCATGCTGATCGAAGGATCGGCGCGGCCTTCCACCAGTACGATGAGTGTGCTGTCCTGGCTGTTGCCGGGCTTGATGATGGAGCCGTATCTGGTGCCTTTCATCAGGCTGCCGTAGCTGCGCATGTCGAGGCCGCTTTTCTCATAGCCCTTGCCGCCGGGCACATGGCAGCTCTTGCAGTAGTCGTCCAGCAGGGGGCGGATATCGGACTTGAAGCTGACGGCTTTTTTGTCGGGAAGTGCAGGCTTTTCGGCCAGGGCGGGGAGTGAGACGAGGGCCGAAGCGATGAAACACGCCAGCATCGTGGATTTCATGATGTGTCCTCCTGATGTTTCGGTTTATTATACGCCTATCAAGTGCGATAAAGGCGATACATGAAACCGCTTCCACCCAATCTCGGCTGGCTCAACCTGCCCAACCTCCCCACTTCCCTCAAGGTGCTTTTTGCCGGTTACCTGCTGGCGACCGGCCTGGGCCTGTCCCTGGCAGGCCTGCAGATCATGCTCACCCACGGCATGGCAGACGGCAAGCCCGGCCTTTCCATCGACGACATCGTGTACAGCTATTACGGCGACCGCACCGGTAGCAAGCTGGAAAGCAAGCTGAATGGCTCGATGAAGGATATGGGCACGGCCGAGGCGCGCCTCGACATCATCAAGTGGGTGCGAAACGGCGCACCGGAGGCCGACTGGGGGCCGCATTACCAGGCAGTGTTTCAGGAGAATTGCGTACCCTGCCACAGCACGGTGCCCGGCATTCCGGATTTCACCAAGCTGGAGGAGGTGAAGAAAGCCGCCAAGATCAACGAGGGTGCGAGCGTGCAGTCGCTCACCCGCGTTTCGCATATCCACATGTTCGGCATCAGCTTCATCTTCTTCTTCATGGGGCTGATTTTCAGCCTGGCAGTGGGTATCCCCAAATGGCTGAAGCTCGCCGCCATCGCCACACCGTTTGCTTTCCTGATCCTGGACATCCTCTCGTGGTGGCTGACCAAGTGGGATCCGTTCTTCGCCTGGTTCACCATGATCGGCGGCTTTGGCTACAGCGTGGCCTCCACTTTCATGTGGGTCACCAGCATGTATCAGATGCTCATCCTGTCGCGCAACGGCAAGGTGTACGGCAATGTCTGGGAGTCCGGGCGCGAGTAAGCCATGCCCGATGACCTGACAGTCCAGTTAAGCGCCATCGCAGGGGCAGGCAATGTCCTGACCGGACAGAGCGCAGCACCCTACCTCACCGACTGGCGCGGGCGCTATGCCGGCCAGGCACTGGCCGTGGTGCTGCCGGACAACGTGCAGCAGGTGAGCGCGATCGTCAAATTGTGCGCCGCACACGGCATTGCCATCGTGCCGCAGGGCGGCAACACCAGCCTGTGTGGCGCATCGGTTCCGGTGGCGGGCGATGTGCCGCAGTTGGTCATCAATCTCTCGCGCATGAACCGCATCCGTGCGGTGGATGCAAGCAACTACACCATGACCGTGGAAGCCGGCTGCAAGCTTGCCTCCATCTACGCCGCTGCGGAGCAGGGCAACCGCCTGTTCCCGCTGGGGCTGACTGCCATTGCGCCGCACTGCGAGATCGGCGGCAACCTTTCCACCAACGCGGGCGGCATCGGCGTGCTGCGCTACGGCACGGCGCGCGACCTCGTGCTTGGACTGGAAGTGGTGCTGCCGGACGGACGCATCTGGGACGGCCTGCGCAGTCTGCGCAAGGACAACACCGGCTACGATCTCAAACAGTTGTTCATCGGGGCCGAGGGCACGCTGGGCATCATCACCGCCGCCGTGCTCAAGCTTTTTCCACGCCCGCAAGCCACCGCCACCGCCTGCATCGCGCTGCGCGACCCGGCCGCCGCCGTGGAGCTGCTGGCCCACCTGCGCGCGCGCTGCGGCGACACCATCAGTGCCTTCGAGATCATCTCGCGCTCCTGCCTGGAGCTGGTGTTCAGGCACATTCCCGGCACGCAGGAGCCCTTTGCCGAAACATTCGAATGGATCGTCATCGCGCAGTTGTCGGACGTGCTGCCGCTGCCGCTGGACGCGGCGCTTGCCGACGCCTTGCAGGATTTCGGCGCGGGCGTGCTCGAATACACCGTGACCACCGACAGCGCGCAGGCCGAAGCCTGGTGGAGTCTGCGCAAGGGCATCAGCGATGCGCAAAAGCGCGAGGGCATCAGCGTCAAGCATGACGTGGCCGTGCCGGTGAGCAGCGTGCCGGGCTTCCTGGAGCTTGCGGGATCAACGCTGCAGCAGACCTTTCCCGGCTTGCGCATCGTGGCCTTCGGCCACATCGGCGACGGCAACATCCACTACAACGTGTCCATGCCGGATGCGGCGCACAATTCAGCCTTCATCGAGCAACAGGAACATGAAGTGAACCGCATGGTCTACGAAGTGGTGGCTAAACTGGGCGGCAGCATCAGCGCCGAGCACGGCCTGGGCCAGCTCAAGCGCGAGGAGATCACGCACTACAAGAGCGCGCTGGAACTGGAACTGATGCGCGGCATCAAAAAAACCCTCGACCCGCTGGGGCTGATGAATCCGGGCAAGGTGCTCTAGTCCGGGCAGCTTACCTATCCACCCTGAACCCCAGTTCGACTTCCGATGCAGGGCTGCCGCCGCGTATGCCCCAGTTTTGCAGCGGCACTTCGTGCAGAACGATGAATATGTCGTTCGGAGCAATCCCGAGCACGCCCAGGTTGCGCACGATGGCACGGTACAGTGCGCGCTTTGTTTCCAAGGTGCGTCCGGCAAAAAGCGTGATCTCCACCAGGGTGTAATTCTCGGACTTGCCCGGCGGCACGTGGAAGTGTTCCGGCCGATGCTCGATGTAGCGAATCTGCCGGTCCGATTCGGGCACTTTGAGCGCCTCGCGCTGGGCCAGGTAGATGGCGTTCATGATGGCCTGCGCCTGTTCCGGCGGCCAGCTCTTCCTGACTTCTATTCTGGCGAGTGGCATGGCAGTATCACCGCATCAGGCCGGAACCACCGGCTGCCCCGCCAGTTCCTGCAGCAGCATGTTCTGGGCGCACTTCGACGTTCCGCGCTCCACGCCTTTGCGCTGGTAGTGGCCATCCGCATCCATCTCCCAGGCCTGGCAGTTGTCGGCCAGGTAGGATTTCAGCCCT
>DATDDB010000125.1:0-2580 GCA_036524005.1 Gallionellaceae bacterium
AAAGTGCGTGAGATGACGAATTCGTGACTACTAGTCGTGCTGGCGTTTTTTGCGTCCATTTTTCTTCTCCTTTGTTTGGGCGGGTTGCGAGGCTTGCAGCGTTTGCAGATAGGCATCCAGGCGGTCGAAGCTCTGTTCCCAGAACTGGCGGTAATGCTCCACGAAATCGGCCACCTCGCGCAGGGGTGCTGCTTCCAGTTTGCAGGGCCGCCACTGCGCCTGCCTGCCCTGGGTGATCAGCCCGGCGCGCTGCAACACCTTGAGATGCTTGGTCACGGCGGGCGGGCTGATGGGAAAGGGCTCTGCCAACTCGGCTACCGTTGTTTCGCCCAGGGCGAGGCGCGCCAGGATGGCGCGCCGGGTGGGGTCGGCGAGGGCGGCAAAGGTGGCGCTGAGGCGGTCCGGATGCATTGCGATGGGCTCTTTTTGTAATTAACCGAAAGGTAAATTACACCCGTTTAAACGCTCATGTCAAGTATTGTGCGAGTTGGGGATTATTTGGGGCTGACGCCCGGTTCCACAGTGACGAGCAGCGGGGAATCGAAAATTGCCGACGGGGCGATCACCGGATCATCCAGCGGAACCTTGTCGCCATAGCGTTGCTTCAGTATTTTCCGCACAGCAGGGTCGTCGAGGTTGAAGCTGCCCAGCCTGGCCAGCGGAGCAAGTTCGATTCCAGCCGCGTTGTACATTTTCCACACCAGTTCGGAGCAGTACATGCGCTGGTCCGACCATTCGAAGGTCAGGTCGTAGGGATTGCCTTCATAGCGCTGCGCCAGCCGGTGAAACTCTGCGATGGTTGCGGCGTTGAGCGGTTTTCTGGTTCTTTTAACTACATAGTCGCCGCCTTTGCCGCGCGCGATCCAGTTTGAGAGCGGAGTGTATTTCACTGGCTGCACCGCCTCGAACACATAGGGCTTGCCATGGCGGAACAGGATGATGCCGACGTGGCTGTAAGGCGAGTGCGTGGCCTTCTGGATGGCGATGCTCTGGCTGGAGAGCGAGGTCTGGAAGACGATGTCGCCTTCCTGCGGGGTGTAGGCAAAGGCGGTTGTGGCTGCCGAAATAAGCAGCAGGAAGGCTGCGCAAACTTGTCTCATCGCAATTTCATCCTCGGCTATGGCTGGGCAGCGCTTGCGTATGGTTATTTGTGGACTATGTGTTAGACATTCTAGGGTTAAACCATTAGACTGGCGAACTTTTTTAGCCTTTTCTGCACTAATTTCGCATCATGTCAGCCGATACCGAACAGACCCAAAGCCAGCCCGCCGCCGCTTCCAGCGCGCAGATCGCGCGCGAGGTGGCGCGCCGCCGCACTTTTGGCATCATTTCCCACCCGGACGCGGGCAAGACCACGCTCACCGAGAAGCTGCTGCTGTTCTCCGGTGCGATCCAATTCGCGGGCGCGGTGAAGGCACGCAAGAGCGGACGCCATGCCACCTCGGACTTTCTGGAGATCGAGAAGCAGCGCGGCATCTCGGTGGCGAGCTCGGTAATGCAGTTCGAGTACCGTGACCATGTGGTGAATCTCCTGGATACGCCCGGCCACCAGGATTTCTCCGAGGATACCTACCGCGTGCTGACCGCGGTGGACTCTGCGCTGATGGTGATCGATGCAGCCAAGGGCGTGGAAGCGCAGACCATCAAGCTGCTCGAGGTGTGCCGCATGCGCGATACGCCCATCGTCACTTTCATGAACAAGCTGGACCGTGAGGTGCGCGATCCGCTGGAGCTGCTGGACGAGGTGGAATCGGTGCTGAAGATACAGTGCGCGCCGGTGACCTGGCCGCTGGGCATGGGCAAGACCTTCCGTGGCGTGTACCACCTGCAGCGTAACGAAATATTGCTGTTCAAGCCGGGCGAGGAACGCGCCGATGGCGAGGTGGAGATCATCAAGGGGCTGGATAATCCCGAGCTGGATAAGCGCTTCCCGCTGGAGATCGAACAGCTCAGGGCCGATGTCGAGCTGGTGCATGGCGCATCCCATCCCTTCGACCTCGATGCCTTCCTGGCTGGCAAGCAGACGCCGGTGTTCTTCGGCTCGGCCATCAACAACTTCGGCGTGCGCGAAATCCTCAACGCGCTGATCGACTGGGCGCCTGCTCCGCGCGAGCGCGATGCCACAGTGCGCCAGGTGAACCCGAATGAGCAGCCGTTCTCCGGTTTCGTGTTCAAGATCCAGGCCAACATGGACCCGGCGCACCGCGACCGCATCGCGTTCCTGCGCGTGTGTTCCGGCCACTTTGAGCGCGGCATGAAGATCAAGCACCTGCGCATCAACCGCGAGATCAAGGTGTCCAGCGTAGTCACCTTCATGGCCTCCAGCCGCGAGCAGGTGGAAGAGGCCTACGCGGGCGACATCATCGGCCTGCCCAACCACGGCAACATGCAGATCGGCGACAGTTTTTCCGAAGGCGAGGTGCTGCAGTACACGGGGATTCCGTATTTCGCGCCGGACTTCTTCCGTTCGGTGCGCATCAAGAACCCGATCAAGGTGAAGCAGCTGCACAAGGGGCTGCAACAGCTGGGCGAAGAGGGTGCGGTGCAGGTGTTCAAGCCTCTGGACGGCGGCGACCTGAT
>DATDDB010000126.1:0-16171 GCA_036524005.1 Gallionellaceae bacterium
TGCTGGCTCTCTACTTCATGGTCTTCGTGGTTCTGCTGTCTGCAGGGCGCATCTTGAGAATAAATCCGGCAGGTGGCGGATACCTGTCGTTGTTTTTGGCGCTGATATATTTAGGCCTCGCCCGGTTTACCGTTCAAATCCGAGAGGGTTTGGCTATCTCGTTAGTCATTATTGCGTTTGCTCTTTTCGTGAAACATTCGAGCAAGCAAAAAACAGACTTACCCGGTGCCGTTCGCAAGATCAACATCGGGCGTGTATTGAAGACTGGCGTGGCGTGGTTTCTTTTGTTGCTGGCTGGCATGACGCATGCGGGGACGCTGCTGGTGCTGCTGATTGCATTGGCTTCCTGGTGGGCTACGGAGCGAAGTGTGCGAGGCCACGGCACAGCATTGGGCCGGGCGCGCTCGTGGCGTATGCGATTGCTTTGGATGTCAGCGTTTGTTCTGGCGGGAACAATTGTAATCCAGCTCTACCTCGGTGGGGCGATACAGAGCTTCGCTGCAGATACTGTTGGTGATCGTCTCGTGGATGTAAAACCCCTGAGTTTGGATCAACTGGGATTATGGATCCTGTATGGTGTGGTGTGCTGGTTGGTGTTTCGCGAAGCTCGTGCCGGGGTTGTGGAAGGTCGGATCAGTGGCATTCCTGCCACCTTTTTGCGAGTTCTGAGCGGCCCCGCGCTGATGGCGATCTACGCATCTATCGTGTTTGCGCTGCTTCTGGCAATCACACCCTTGGTGATCTCAGGGTATGTTCGGTTGCTGAACATGTTGTTGGCGCTCGTGCTGGTATGTTTGGCCGTTATTGGGCGCCGGGGATGGCTGATGGTCATGGTAAGCATGTTTTTAATTATGGATCAAATTCGCTCTATTGCTGATTCCATATCGATCTACTTCGGCGTGAAAATCTTTTGATGTCCACCGTCAGCACCATGAGTCGAATTAATTATTTGGACACGGCCCGGGGCTGGGCAATTTTGCTGGTTGTGCTTGGTCATGCCATTCAATACACCGTGGCGAATTTCGATGAAAATGTCTTGTTCCGCCTGATTTATGCGGTGCATATGCCGCTATTCATGTTTATCAGCGGATATGTGACCTTGCCTTCAGACAAGGAGAAACTGGCGAAATTGACTATTAAGGCCAGGCAGTTGCTGTTGCCATTCTTGTTCTGGCTGCCTGTCAGCTACCTGGCCATCATTTGGGTGCAGCGTCCGGAAGGTTCTGTGACAGGTATTTGGCCTTTTATCGTACAGGTACTCAAAAATCCCGATGCTGGCGGGCTTTGGTTTTTGCTGGTGTTGTTTGAGTGTCATGTGCTTTTGCAGGCTGCAACTTTGGCTGGTTCGCGGCGCTCCTTATCGCTTGGCATGCTGATGCTTATTGCACTGAATGTCCTGGTTCTTCTCTTGCCAGCCTGTAACTGGCTGGGCATAGGCCTGCTACGCTGGTACTTTTTGTTCTTCCTGCTGGGCTTTGCCCTTCGGCAGTATGGGTGGCAGCCGCCTGCGCGCGTGAAATCATGGCTTTGGCTCCTTGTCTTTGTCATTCTTGCTTCATTCTGGTACCGCAAGAGCGCCACTCCAGTTGACCTCTGGCTCCCCCACCTGGGGGCGAGCGCGAAACTGTTCGCGGTGCAGGGCTACCACGCGATCACAGCCTTGGCCGGCATCGTTGCCTTTCTTGGCCTTTTTGCCGCGTTGGAGCGAGCAACCGTCCTAAGAGGCTTTGGATCGCTGCTGAACAAACTCGGCCGTGCGAGCCTTGAAATCTACGCCGGCCATTATCTCTTTCTTTATGTGGCATTGCGTGTCAGTGCTGACTACATCAATGTAGGTGTGCAGACATTCTTCGTTGCTACAATTGCGCTGCTGGGAGCCTGGACACTTGCTCGCATGTTGGCAGTTCACCCATTGCCGCGCAGACTGTTTTATGGACGCTGACATTTTGGTGCCAATCGGGAATGTGGGTCGCTCGCCAGGCCGCGTTGATACGCCATGGCTAAGCTTGTTGATACCAGCGTATGAGCATGCACCCGGTGTGCTGCGCATTTTGGATAGATTGCTGGCCAGTGGCTGCAAGGGTGTTGAATGCCTGATTGGGGACGATTCGCGAACAGATATTGTGGAACAGGCAGTGCGGTCACACCGTTTATTTGCTGACGGGATGGTGAGTTACTGGCGCAACCGCCAGCCATTAGGCGCTGTTGCAAACTGGAATGATCTGCTTTCTCGGGCGCAGGGGAACTATATTCTTTTTATGCATCACGATGAATGCCCAGAGCAGGACAATTTCTTTGGGAACTTGTTGCAGCTAATCCAACGTCAAGGGTATCCGGATGTACTGTTGCTGGAATGCATGCATCCCACGCTGGCAGGCCGGCGATTGCGGCATCATGTTCCTTTGTTGTTGCGGCAGGTCATGATGTCCTGGAGTCCCAAGCATTTGCTGCGTCACAATACCTTGGGTTCACCTAGTGTTGTGGTGGTGCGGCGTTCACATTGCCAAGCTTTCAATTCCGCGCTGAAATGGCTAGTTGACGTGGAGTGGATGGTCAGGCTGTTGAGCCCATCAGCCACGCGCATAGAATTTGCACGTGATTTGGCTGTGGTGTCGCTACCGAATAAGGCGATTTCAATAACGTCGAGCCTTAAGGGTAAAATTTCCGGGTTGCGGAAGAGGGAAGCGCTCCAGATCAAGGATCAGTTGGGATCGTCCGTGGTGTTTTCACTTCTATTGCCTGCCACACATGTCCAGCGACTTGCTTCCAGCACTGAAAATTTGATGTGGCTGGCACTGCGAGCATTAACCCGATCTACTGGTTGGATTTGGGGTCGACCAACGCCCCTGTGGCTAAAAAAGGAGCGCACATGACGCGGTTGCTGCATCACGCTATGCTCCATCTTGCTGCCCGGCTTGGATCGGTCGGTCTGTCGTTCGTTTTGTTTGCATGGATCGGGCGCGTGTTGTCGGCACCAGACGCCGCGCGCGCCTATTTCTTCAGTTTTGCGCTTGGCTTTGGTCTGGTAACGGCCCGCATGTGCCTGCAGTTGGGCGCTGGAGTTAATGGGTTGGCACGGGGCGCCCAGCGCTACCGTGAAGCTCAGCGCGGATTTCAGATTCAGCGTCGAATGTTGCCGGTGCTGGCTATCGGCATAGGTGCCGTGACCTGGGTACACACCGGCCAAATACCGCTTGTGGTCGCCGCAATGGTGGTGGCAATACTGGCGGCCCCTGACTTTGATCTGCTGAGAAGTATCGTAGGCCGCTCTTCATTGTTTTCGCTAACTTTTGCGCTAGGCAGCTTGCTGGCCCTGATGATGCTTCAATGGGTTCTGCCGCACACTCTGACGGGCGTGGTGCTGGCGTTGCTGATCCAATGGGTGCCAACCTGTCTGTTAAACGTACCTGCATTAATGCGTGCCGTTTCAAAGTCGCGAAGCACCAACCTGCCAAGCATAGCTTCGGCCCTCGGAACTTTGGCTCTGGCCAGTTTCGATGGGCTGGTTCTCAATGCACCGTTTCTAGGTTGGTTGCATTGGGCCACAGATGCTTCGCTGGATATGGCGCTGGTAATGCGAGTCTTCGTTGCCTCGTTGCCATTGCTCCCATTGTTGCTGCACTGGACGAATTCTCAGGCCTTCAGCCACTTATGCAGCCGTTGGCACCTGCGACTCGAGACCGGTTTTGTTTTCGGCCTGTTGTTAAGCGGATTGGCTTCAGGTGTTGGCTTTCTCGGGGCCTATATCGTAATTGCCCACAACCCGGTGGGGCTCAATGTTTTTTTCCTTTTCGTGCTCCTCTTGGGGGCTTACAGCTTTTACGCATCGCAGATGCGGTTTGCCAGTGTCTATATAAGGAGCAGCCAGCGTCTTCGTATTCTCGTCCCCGTGGCGCTGGTTTATCTGGGGGCTTTGGGTTCTCTGGCCGCATGGGGCGCACAACGTGCGGTGGTTTTAGTGGTGCTTCAGGCGTTGACATTGGCTTGCACCGGCTGGCTGCTGGCGAGAATGGCGATGTCCAATCGCAATGCCATTCTCGAAACATCTTTATGATCATTACCAACATCATCGGCGGGCTGGGCAACCAGATGTTCCAATACGCGTGCGGGCGTAGCCTGAGTCTTGGCACTGGGCAGCCATTTCGATTGGCTACCGATCAATTCAGGGGCTACGCGCTGCACAACGGCTTCGAGTTGCAGCGCGTGTTCAACATGAGAGCCCCGTTGGCAACCGAGGCGGAAATCAAGCAGTTGCTTGGGTGGCAGGCTACTCCAGCATTGCGCCGCTTGTTCGGGCGCCCGGCCATGAGATGGCTTACTGGCAATCGCTGGGGCAACGAACCGCATTTTCAGTATTGGCCAGGATTGGCTGAATTGCGAGGTCCGTTGTATTTGCACGGCTACTGGCAAACGGAGCGCTACTTTCAGGAACACGCCGATCAGATACGCGCAGATTTTGTTTTTCAAATGAAGTGGGACGCACAGGACGAGGCAGTTAGGCAGCGTATGCGTGCCCAGCCTTGTGCCAGCCTTCACGTGCGGCGTGGAGACTATACCAGCGCCAAAAGCCAGGGCGTGTATGCACTTTGCGGCCTCGACTACTACCGTGAGGCGATACTCTTGCTGCGTGAGCGTGTGCCTGACCTCAGGCTGTTCGCATTCTCAGACGATCCAGACTGGGTGGAGGCGCATCTGAGCACTGAATTCGGTCCGCTTGAAATAGTCCGCCATAACTCCGGCGCCCGAAGCGCAAACGACATGCGACTGATGTCCCAAGCCGATCATCACATTATTGCCAACAGCAGCTTCAGCTGGTGGGCGGCATGGTTAAATCCCTCGCAGGACAAGATCGTGGTGGCCCCGCGATGCTGGTTTTTGAATGGCACGAACGACATTGATATGATACCCAACGCATGGATACGAATATGAATCTACCAGAGGCTCCATTTACACCGGCTACGACGCCCACTGCTGAATTCCCGGGCGGGTTTGCGGTGCTGATGTCGTTTTACTTTTACAATGACCCGCATCTATTCGAAATCGCTGTGGATTCCATTTTTTCGAATACGCTACAACCAGCACAGGTTGTTCTGGTCGCGGATGGCCCGCTCTCTGACGGTCTGGAGCAGACCCTGCTGAAGCTTCGGCAACGCTACGGCAACCGCATTGATCTGCTGCGCCTGCCGACTAATGTGGGCCATGCGCTTGCGCTCAATGCGGGTCTTCGGCATATCACCCTCCCTTGGGTGGTGCGCGCAGATGTGGACGATTTCAACCTGCCGCATCGCTTCTCTACATTAGCCGCATTGCTGGCTTCCCAGCCTGGGTTGGAGCTCATGGGTAGCGCAATTTTGGAAGTTGACGCAACAGGGCGAGCCATCGCGGTACGTGATGTTCCAACCACAGAGGAAGGAATTCGTAAGTTCGCCAAAATACGTACCCCTTTCAACCATATGGCGGTGGCCTATCGGCGTGACGCAGTGTTGGCTTGCGGTGGCTACCCCGATGTGCACCTGAAGGAGGACTATGCCTTGTGGTGCCACATGCTGGCACGCAGGTCGAAGGTCGCCAACACTTCGGAGATTCTTGTGCACGCGACCGCGGGCCGCGATATGTACCGCCGGCGCGGTGGGTGGCGCTACGCCAAGGCAGAGTGGGAGCTACAGAACGTGATGGTGTCATGCGGGTTAAAGACTTGGGGCAAAGCCTGGTTTGACGGCTTATTGCGCGCATCAGTATTTTTGGCGCCTGCGGGCCTCAGAGGGAAGGTGTATGAGAATTTTTTGCGCAAAACAACGAATAGGATTTGATGAAGCATTGGAATATTTTATGGCCCATTCTGGCAAATGTAATGAATAATCTCTGCTAGCGTTTTACATGAAAGTAAAATGAAAATTCTGGTGATGGGTGGTGATAGGTATCCACACATGTGTTGAATTTCTCAATGCTGGAATCCTGCGGGTGAGTAAAAAAATACTGATGAACTCTATTGAGGTGCTTTAAAGATGTACGTTTCTGTGATTGGGGGAAGTGGCTTTATTGGAACTCGCTTATGTGGGCGTTTAGGGCGCGCCGATAACATAACATTCAAAATTATTGACAAGATGGTAAGTGCAACTTATCCGAATCAAGTTGACATTGCCGATGTTCGTTCTATTGAATCACTTCGTGCTGCCATTCCGGAAAATTCTGTCATTATAAACTTGGCGGCAGAACATCGGGATGATGTAAAACCACTGAGCCTTTATGATGAGGTAAATGTGGATGGGGCTAAAAATCTCTGTGCAGTGGCGCGAGAAAAGAACATTAATACAATTATATTTACTAGTACGGTAGCGGTTTACGGATTTGCGCCTATAGGGACTGATGAGTCAGGAACGATTGCACCTTTCAATGATTATGGCCGAACCAAATATGAAGCCGAGCAGGTTTTCAAATCTTGGCAGGCAGAAGACCAAGTTAACCGCACGTTGGTTATTGTTCGTCCTACTGTGGTTTTCGGTGAGCAGAATCGTGGCAATGTCTACAACTTGCTTCGTCAGATTGCGTCCGGTCGTTTTATGATGGTGGGTGACGGAACAAATAGAAAGTCGATGGCTTACGTTGAAAACGTTGCAGCGTTCCTGGAATTCGCGCTGAAGTTAAAGCCTGGCGTGCATATTTACAATTACATTGATAAACCAGACCTAACCATGAACCAGTTGGTCGGCACTGTGAATCGCATGCTGGGAAAATCTGAAACAATCAGTTTTCGTATTCCATATGCGGCTGGGTTTATGATCGGCAAGGTTTTCGATTTGGTTGCGGCGATCACCGGTAAGCGTCTAGCAATCAGCTCCATTCGGGTAAAGAAGTTCTGTGCGAATACGATGTTTGACACTTCAATAGATAAGTCTGGTTTTGTTGCGCCTGTTGCGTTGCGTGAAGCGCTGGGGCAGACGGTGTTACACGAATTCATTGAATCGCACAAAGATGAAAGGCTATTCTATTCGGAGTAACTTTTGAAATCATGTCAATGCCTTGGCGGTGTCCGTTTTTGTTCTGACTTCGCAGAACCTTACGCGCCAACAGTTGGTTCCGTGCTAGGCACAATTTATGGATCCCGTTAGTTCATTACCAGCGGTTGCCGCTTTGTTTGCAGCAATCGTGACGACTTACCTGACTGTCAGACTTTTCGGGAAGCTGCCGGACCAAGGTCGCTTTACCTCAATTGATGGCTTGCGAGGTTATCTCGCGTTTTTCGTATTTCTGCATCATTCAAGTGTCTGGTTCTTCTACCTGCGAACGGGCCAATGGCAAGTTCCGCCGTCCAACCTCTATACTCATTTCGGGCAGAGCAGCGTCGCGCTATTTTTCATGGTTACCGGGTTTTTGTTCTTCTCGAAGCTCATTGATGGACGGACGGGAGGGATAGATTGGGGAAGATTGTTTGTTTCCAGATTACTGCGTTTGGTGCCTCTGTACCTGTTTGCGATGTTTCTGCTTTTTGTTGTTGTAGCTTTGCTCTCCAAGGGTGTCTTGAGTGAGCCATTTCCCAAGCTGGTCAAGGGTGTTGCATATTGGCTTGGCTTCACGATACTTGGCGCGCCCAACCTGAATGGTGTTGATCCTACAGCGACTATCGTCGCCGGGGTGACCTGGACGCTGCCTTATGAGTGGTTATTTTATCTATCGCTTCCGCTCCTTGCGCTTACAGTCCGTGTGACACCACCGTTTTCATACATTGTTTTCGGGATTGTCAGTGTTGCTGGTTTGTCGATATGGCTGCGGCCACAGGCGCACTATCTTCTTGCATTTCTCGGCGGAATAATGGCAGCTCAATTGGCCAGATCAGAAACATTCCGTCGATTTGCCAGGAGGAAAGAGAGCTCTTTCTTAATTTTGGGGTGTATTGTGATCGAAGTGGTGAATTTCCCCACTGCTTATGGGGTCGCCCCCCTTCTTCTGCTGTCAACAGCTTTTGTGCTTATTGCATGCGGAAACACATTTTTTGGAATGCTGAGTAGTCACGTTTCCCGCACCTTAGGAGCAATGGCCTATAGCATCTATTTGCTTCATGGAATCATTCTCTTTGTCGCTTTCAATTATATTGTCGGATTGAGCGGTTCCAGAGCACTATCGTCAATAACACACTGGGTTTTGGTGATTGGGATAACACCGGTTCTAATCCTGTGTTGCTATGCAACCTTCAGGTTGATTGAGAATCCTGCAATGCGAAGCGTGGCAGGGGTGACAGACTGGCTGCGTTCACGTTCCAGGAAAGTGCCCTAAGAGGGCCGATGAATGGACAACATTTACTGGCCGTAAGGGTGTCAATATGTCTTTAGACATATGTTCATTCATCTGTCTAATTCGGTAAAATCGGCCAAATTAAGATTTGGCATGCGTTGCATGCCATCGATTTCATAAATATGTCTTTCTTGGCGTGGCGACGTTCTCGCCATTCTCGATTGCAGCTAATTAAATAGTTGGGGAAGCAAGGGATGTACAGTTTTATTATAGCCATGGTGACGTGCGTTGCGCTGGTGCTGCTGTTGCGGGCAAAGGCGCACCACTGGGGTGTGGTCGATCACCCGGGCGGCCGTAAACAACACGAGCATCCCACACCCACGGTAGGGGGGGCGGCAATGTTTCTGGCCGTCGCGCTGACGCTGTATTTGGCCGATGCGTATACGGAAGAGATAGCGGTTCTGATCGGGGCAGCGGCGGCGCTGGTCGTGCTTGGCATGCTGGATGACAAGCATGATTTGGATGCAAGATTGCGCCTGTTGATCCAGGGCACGCTGTCCTTGTTGGTTATTCTCGGTGCCGATGGGGCAATCACGCACTTGGGGGCTCTATTCGGTGGCGATGACATCAGTTTGTGGCTGCTGGCTGTGCCTTTCAGCCTGGTTGCCTATGTTGGCGGAATCAACGCCATGAACATGATCGATGGCGCAGATGGAATGGCAGGGAAGATGGCTGGGATCACCATAATCGGAGTCGGGGTTATTGCCTATCTATCGGGGGCGACGGATATGCTTCCCCTGATTATGGCAATGCTCGGTGCGGTAATCGGTTTCCTTTTTTTCAATACGCGCCTGTTTGTCAGCCGTGCCTGGGTGTTCATGGGGGACGCAGGCAGCATGTGGCTGGGTTTGGTGCTGGGCTGGTTTATGGCGCAAGTCACCTTGGGGCCGGTGTCGGCTGAGCCGGCTTTGGTCTTCTGGCTGTTCGGCATTCCCGTGGTTGATACCCTTGCCGTGATTTTGCGGCGTGTGCGGCGCAACGCCTCGCCGTTTGCCGCAGACCGCACACATATTCACCACATATTTCAGCTGAAGGGTTTTTCCGTCAGCCGCACCGTCCTCCTGTTGAGCATTGCGCAGTGCTTCCTGGTGGGGGTAGGGGTGTGTTTCTACCTGTTCAAGATGCCAGCCGCAGTCGTGCTCTGGAGTTTCGTGCTGCTCATGGCGGCATATTTCTATTTCCTGCATCACTTCCATGATTCCGTTGTTGAATTGGCCAAGGCGGCAGGCCATACCGAGCGCGGCCTGTCTTCGGGAAAGAAATAGCGAGTGGCTACCAGGCATTCTGGTACTATGGTCAGTAACCAGAATGTGCTTCAACCAGGAATCCAGCCAGCCATGCTCCGCATTTGCGCCTGTTTAATCCTCTCTTCCTTCCTCACCTTGCCGCAGCAGGCGCAGGCAAGCCTGCCCAGGGCTTCCAGTGTGCCGGGTGGCATCGCGATTATTCCGCTCGGCAGCGTTGCAGCCGGCGCGAACAAGCCGCAAGCCTGGTTCAGCGAGCAGCCCGTGCTCGTCACCTCGGATCAAAACCAGTGGGTCGCCGTGGTCGGCCTGCCGCTCGGCCTGGCGCCGGGCTCGCACCAGCTGAGCATCAGGATGGATGGCGCAACCAAGTCCCAGCACTTCACGGTCAGCCACAAGGATTACCCCGAGCAGCACATCACGCTCAAGGACAAGAGCAAGGTGCAACTCTCCGCGGCGGACCTGGCGCGCGCCGAGCACGAGATGGAGGTCATCAAGGAATTGAAGCGCCACTGGCGCGATGCGCAGGACACCGATCTGGGTTTGATTGTGCCGGTCGAGGGCAGGCTGGCAAGCCGCTTCGGCCTGCGCCGCTTCTTTAACGGAGAGCCCAGGCTGCCGCATGCCGGGCTGGATGTGGCGGTATCGCGCGGCACGCCGGTCAAGGCCAGCGCAACAGGCCAGGTGCTGGCGACCGGCGAATATTTCTTCAACGGCAACACGGTCTTCATTGACCACGGCAACGGGCTCATCACCATGTATTGCCACATGGACCGCATCGACGTGCAGGCTGGCGCCAGCATCGCCAAGGGCCAGGTCATCGGGCTTTCTGGCCAGACCGGGCGCGCCACCGGGCCGCACCTGCACTGGAGCGTGATCCTCAACGGGGCCATGGTCGATCCCGAGCTGTTCCTCCCGCCAGACCAGGTGCACGAATAAGGCGGCCCGCACAATAAACCGTGCCGCGTCGCTCGCGAGCGTGGCTTCCAGCTAGCAGGGCAGGCAGGCCCGTCGCAATCCCCGCTTCGTTAACCCTCCAATTATCTGGCTCAACTGCCAGGCCGTCACGCCTGCGCTATGGCCGGCTTGCGCGCGAATTTCTGGTGCAGGATGCGCAGGACAGGCCGTTCGATCCTGTAATGGGCAAGAATGGCGACTGCGGAGCAAATAATCAGCATGGACACCATGGCATAAACGTTTTGCTTCGGATCGAAGGCGATGAACCAGCCGAGAGATTTTATGATGGCGGGCATCACGATGATATGGGTCAGGTAGAGGACATACGACGCATCCCCCAGGATGATGGCCGGCGCCCAGGTGACCCGGAAATTGGCCGAGTGGAGCAGGAGGAGGGTGACCACCAGGAGCGGCGGCATCAGGCTCATGGGGAAACTGAGCCGGCTCTGCAAAAATACGGCCAGCGGCGGGTGGGCGCTCACCAGGGCAAAGCCCAGCACAAGCACCGCCGCAAATGGCGCAACCAGCCGGGGCCGGTTGCGGGCGTAACCATCGAGGGCGCACCACACGTAGTACGCTACAATCCCAGCGATGAAATAGGAGAAGTAGCCGCTGACATAGAGCGTGCACACGGTCGCGCTGCATTCGGATAGCCGCACGGCTGCCATGATGGCGAGCAGGGCGATGCAGACCAGAACCGGCGCCCAGCGCCGGCTCGCTGCCAGCATGGCGGTGAACAGCAGGTAGAAGAACATCTCGATGTTCAAGGTCCAGCCCACTGCCAGCAGCGGTTCGTGTTCACCGCTGGAGTTCCAGTACGAAACGAAAAACAGGCTCTTGGCCAGGCTTCCCGGCGACAGGTTGTCCCACGTGTGGCCGCTGTGGACGATGGCCGTTAGAACGATCAGCACCAGCGTGCTCAGCCAATACATCGGGACTATCCTGATCAGGCGTTGCGTCAGGAAATACTTCGCGTCCCCGTTGTCGCGCGTGATATAGGTCATGATGAATCCGCTGATCACAAAGAAAACGGCGATCGCCATGAATTCGGTGTGGACCCCGCCGTTGAATGTGAAGGCGGTATGGTAAAAAACGACGGCAAGCGCCGCGAGGCCGCGCAATGCCTGTAAATTCGAGATCATGGGTGGATGCTGAAAAGGCCTTACCTTGGAATTCTACCAGCAAGCATGGCCGGCTGTGCTGGGATAAATATTGCAGCGCCTCACCCCGCCAGTCCGCCGATCCAGCCGCTCATCAGCGCGAAATTTACACCGCTGACCACCAGGCCGGCGAGGAAGGTGGCCAGCGCCAGGCGCTGGCGCTGCGCGCGGCGGCGTCTGGCCGCCGCATTGGCCATGACATCCTCTTCAGAGCCGGAAGGGCCGACCAGCATGGCCAGCCCCAGAAAACCGAGCAAAGGCGCGAAAAACCCCATCGAGGAAATGTACTCCCCCTCCTGGAATAGCACCTGCCAGTCCAGGAATGTGCCGCCGAAGCCCACCACGAAGAAAACGAGCGCGACCAGCCATGAGATCAGCTTGTCCTTGTTGATTCCGGGTTGCTTGCTCATAAGACCTCCATGCGGAAAACTCCGCCCTAGACATCGAATATGATGTGGCCGGATGCCGTGAGCAGCGCCAGGAAGGCGGCGATTGCAGCCAGGATGCCGGGCCAATAGTCGAGCCGGATGCCGTACAGATCGTCCACGTTCTGCACGGTGGAGATGTGTCCGGTCTCCGGGTCTTCAAACTTCAGCGGGTGGTTTTTGCGGTAGCGCGCCAGCGCATACACGCTCAGCGCATAGGCCAGCATCATGCCCACCACTCCCCATTGCACCTCGAGCGCCGCCTCGAGCGGATCGGGTTCGCGAAAATCGATGGCCACGCCAAACACGAGCGCTGCAATCATCCAGAAGCAGAACAGGAAGAACACCCCGATTCCCCAGCCGTGCCAGAAGATGAACATGCGGGCATTCCCTCCTGCGCCCGTCAGGCGGGCAGAAACCTCATCGAAAGATCGATCGCCTTGACGTCCTTGGTCAGGCTGCCGATGGAAATGCGGTCCACCCCGGTCTCGGCGATGGCGCGCACGGTTTGCAGGTTCACCCCGCCCGAGGCTTCCAGCTCGGCGCGGCCCGCCCCCAGCCTGTCGTTGATGCGCACCGCCTCGCGCATGCCCTCCAGGTCGAAATTGTCCAGCAGGATGAGCGCCGCCCCGGCGTCCAGCGCCTCGCGCAGCTCCTCCAGGTCTTCCACCTCGATCTGCACCGTGGCCCCCGGCGGAGCCAGCAGAAAAGCCTCCACCAGCGCGGGACGGATGCCGCCTGCGGCCAGGATGTGGTTTTCCTTGATCAAAATGCCGTCGAACAGCCCGATGCGCTGGTTATGCCCGCCGCCCACCTTCACTGCGTACTTCTGCGCAAGGCGCAATCCTGGCAGGGTCTTGCGCGTATCCATGATCCTGGCCCTGGTGCCCGCCACCGCCTCCACATAGCGCCGGGTTTCCGTGGCCGTGGCCGAAAGCAGTTGCAGGAAATTCAGCGCCGGGCGTTCGGCGGAAAGCATGGCGCGCGCGTTCCCCGTTATCTCGCACAGCGTCTGATTGGGCCGTGCGGCTTCCCCCTCGCGCAACTGCCACACGATCTCGCAATTCGGGTGCAGGGCGCGGAAACAGCCCTCGAACCACTGCACGCCGCACAGCACCATGTCCTGGCGGGTGATCACCCGCGCATGCCCCGGCGCGGCTTCCGAGATGAGCCGCGCGGTCAGGTCGCCGCTGCCCATGTCCTCGGCGAGCGCGGCCTCGATGTTCTGGCGGATATGGGCGGGATACTTGGAAAGCGGCATGGCAGATTTTATGGGCAGAAAAACAGTGGTGCAAAGTATAAACCCAAAATCCCCCGTTAACGAACGGGAGCGGTGAAACCGCGCTATGGCCTGAGGCCGCCCAGCAGGTTGGCGGGCACCGCCTCGTGCATGCGCTTCGGGGTGGCCAGGTTGAGGTTGTTCATGATTTCCACGAATTCGGCCTCGGTTTTGCCCGCGATGCGCGTATTGAGCACCTTTTCCTCGCCGATGCAGCTCACGCGCCGCCCCTTGTAGTCGTGGCCGGGGTACACCAGCGTCTCGTCCGGCAGGGTAAAGAGCTTTTCGGTGATGCTGTGGTACAGGTCCACCGCGCTGCCCTGCTGGAAATCGGTGCGCCCGCAGGCGTTGATCATCAGCGTGTCGCCGGTAAACAGCCTGTCGCGCCACAGGTAGCACAGGCTGCCCGGCGTATGGCCCGGCGTGGCGATCACGAGTATGGTTTCCAGCCCGAAGCCCAGCCAGTCGCCGTCCGCCAGCAGCGTGTCATAGCCGGGAGCGCTGCAGTTCAGCGCGATTGCGGTGGTGGCCCCGGTGCGGTTTTTCAGGGTCTGCGAGCCCGTGATGTGGTCGGCGTGCACATGGGTGTCCAGCACCAGCCGCAGCGTCATGTTGTTCGAGGTGAGCAGCGCCAGGTAGTGCTCAACCTGCTCCAGCACGGGGTCTATGATCACCGCGTGGCCGTGGTCGTCCGCCAGCAGGTAGGTGAGGGTGGAGGATTCGGGATCGAACAGCTGGCGGAAGATCATGGCTGACTCCTTTCGTGTTCAACCCATATATTACGCGCGCGATTTCGATTTGCAAGGCTTGAAATTGGTAAACTTCCCCCCATGTTACATGGCGACGGGAATTGTGGCGCGCGGCCCCGATGCAGGCTTGCGCAGCGGATTGATGACGCCATGAGCGGACTATACTTCAGCGAAGGACTCTAAAATGCGTTTCGACAAAATGACCACCAAGCTGCAGCAGGCGCTTTCCGATGCGCAAAGCCTGGCCGTGGGCGGCGACAACCAGTTCATCGAGCCGCAGCACCTGCTGCTGGCCCTGCTCAACGACGCCGATAGCGGGGCGGGCTCGCTGCTGGCGCGCGCCGGGGGCAACGTCAACACCCTCAAAGCCGCATTGCAGGATGCCGTCGCCCGCCTGCCCAAGGTGGAAGGCCATGGCGGCGAGGTGCAGGTGGGGCGCGACCTCGGCAGCGTGCTGAACCTCACCGACAAGGAGGCGCAGAAGCGCGGCGACCAGTACATCGCCAGCGAGATGTTCCTGCTGGCGCTGACCGACGACAAGAACGAAACCGGGCGCCTGCTCAAGACCCACGGCGTTTCGCGCGCCCCGCTGGAAAAGGCGATCAACGCCGTGCGCGGCGGGCAGACGGTGGACAGCCAGGAGGCCGAGGGGAGCCGCGAATCGCTGAAGAAATACTGCCTCGACCTCACCGAGCGCGCGCGGGCCGGCAAGCTCGACCCCGTGATCGGCCGCGACGACGAGATCCGCCGCGCCATCCAGGTGCTGCAGCGCCGCACCAAGAACAATCCCGTGCTGATCGGCGAGCCGGGCGTGGGCAAGACAGCGATTGTCGAAGGCCTGGCCCAGCGCATCGTGAACGGCGAAGTGCCGGAATCGCTCAAGAACAAGAAAGTGCTGTCGCTCGACATGGCGGCTTTGCTGGCGGGCGCGAAATACCGCGGCGAATTCGAGGAAAGATTGAAGGCCGTGCTCAAGGAGATCGCCCAGGAAGAAGGGCGCATCATCGTGTTCATCGACGAGATCCACACCATGGTGGGCGCGGGCAAGGCCGAGGGCGCAATGGACGCGGGCAACATGCTCAAGCCCGCCCTGGCGCGCGGCGAGCTGCACTGCATCGGCGCCACCACCCTGGACGAATACCGCAAGTACATCGAGAAAGACGCCGCCCTGGAGCGCCGCTTCCAGAAGGTGCTGGTGGACGAGCCCAGCGTGGAATCGACCATCGCCATCCTGCGCGGACTGCAGGAAAAATACGAGCTGCACCACGGCGTGGAGATCACCGACCCGGCCATCGTCGCCGCCGCCGAGCTTTCCCACCGCTACATCACCGACCGCTTCCTGCCGGACAAGGCCATCGACCTCATCGACGAAGCCGCCGCGCGCATCAAGATGGAGATCGACTCCAAGCCGGAGGCGATGGACAGGCTCGACCGCCGCCTGATCCAGCTCAAGATCGAGCGCGAGGCGGTGAAGAAGGAAAAGGACGAGGCCTCCCGCAAGCGCCTGGGGCTGTTAGAGGAGGAAATCAACCGGCTCCAGCGCGAATACGCCGACCTGGAAGAAGTGTGGAAGGCGGAAAAGGGCGCGGCCCAGGGCACGGCCCAAGTGAAGGAAGAAATCGACCGCATCAAGGCCGACATCGCCCGCCTGCAGCGCGAAGGCAAGCTGGATAAGGTGGCCGAGCTGCAATACGGCAAGCTGCCCCAGCTCGAAGCCAGGCTCAAGGAAGCCGCGCAGCGCGAGGCGGAAGGCGGTGCCGCGAAGAACAAGCTGCTGCGCACCCAGGTGGGCGCGGAAGAGATCGCCGAGGTGGTATCACGCGCCACCGGGATACCTGTGGCCAAGATGATGCAGGGCGAGCGCGACAAGCTGCTCAAGATGGAAGACACGCTGCACCAGCGCGTGGTGGGGCAGGACGAGGCCGTGCGCCTGGTGAGCGACGCCATCCGCAGGTCAAGGTCCGGTCTTTCCGACCCGAACCGCCCCTACGGCTCGTTCCTGTTCCTGGGGCCCACCGGCGTGGGCAAGACCGAGCTGTGCAAGACGCTGGCATCGTTCCTGTTCGAT
>DATDDB010000127.1:0-22905 GCA_036524005.1 Gallionellaceae bacterium
ATACCAGGCGGTGTTTGCATTGCAGGAGCCGCAGCTTGGCACCGGGCACGCCGTGCAGCAGGCGCTGCCGCATCTGCAGGATGGCAGCCGCACGCTGGTGCTGTATGGCGACGTGCCGCTGATCCAGCACAGCACCCTGCACCATATGCAGCAGGCGGGAGACGGCCTAGTGCTGCTGACCGTGAACCTGGCGAATCCCACGGGCTACGGGCGCATCGTGCGCAATGCCGAAGGCGATGTGCGCTGCATCGTCGAGGAAAAGGACGCCACTCCGGAGCAGCGCGAAATAACCGAGGTAAACACCGGCATCCTGCTGGCGCCCACGCACAAGCTGCGCGCCTGGCTGGCCGACCTCAAGGACAATAACGCACAGCGCGAGTACTACCTCACCGATATCGTCGCCATGGCCGTGGCGGATGGCATCGCGGTGCACACCGTGCAGCCCGCGCAGGCATGGGAGGTGGAAGGCATCAACAGCAAGACCCAGCTTGCCGCGCTTGAACGCACCTGGCAGCATGTGCTGGCGGCGCGCCTGCTGGCGCAGGGGGTGACGCTGAATGATCCGGCGCGTCTGGATGTGCGCGGCAATCTGGTTTGCGGACGCGACGTCGAGATAGATGTCGGCTGCATTTTCGAAGGCGAGGTGCACCTCGGCCACGGCGTGCAGGTGGGCGCCTACAGCGTGCTCCGCAACAGCCGCATCGAAGCCGGCACGCGCATTGCGCCATACAGCCATATAGATGAAGCCGAAATCGGCGAACGCTGCCATATCGGCCCCTATGCCCGCATCCGCCCGGGCAGCAGGTTGCGGGAAGACGTGCACATCGGCAACTTCGTCGAGGTGAAGAACAGCGAGATTGCGGCCAGCAGCAAGGCCAATCATTTGAGCTACATCGGCGACAGCAGCGTGGGTAGCCGCGTGAACGTGGGCGCAGGCACCATCACCTGCAATTACGACGGCGCCAACAAGCATCGCACCGTGATCGAGGACGACGTGTTCATCGGTTCGGACACGCAGCTGGTGGCGCCGGTCACCGTCAAGCGCGGTGCGACCATAGGCGCGGGCTCCACCATCACGCGCGAAGCGCCCGAAGGCGAGCTGACGTTGTCGCGCAGCAAGCAGGTTACCATACCGGGCTGGAAACGTCCCCAGAAGACAAAAAAATAGAAAGCGAAGAAACGACATGTGCGGCATCGTAGGTGCAGTAGCGAAAAAAAACGTGGTGCCCATGCTGGTGCAGGGCTTAAGCCGCCTGGAATATCGCGGGTATGATTCGGCGGGCGTTGCCGTGCTCGGCAAGGATGAAATCCGCCGCGTGCGCGCCGTGGGCCGGGTTGCGGAGATGCAGGGCCGCGCCGACCAGGAGCACCTCACCGGCACCACGGGCATCGCCCACACGCGCTGGGCCACGCACGGCGGCGTCACCGAACTCAACGCGCACCCGCATGTTTCCCGGGGCGAGGTCGCCGTGGTGCACAACGGCATCATCGAAAACCATGAGGAGCAGCGCGCGCGCCTCAAGCAGTTGGGCTATGTGTTCGAATCCCAGACCGACACCGAGGTCATTGCCCACCTGATCCATTATTACTACACGGCAAACCGCGACCTGTTCGCCGCCACGCGTCAGGCGACGTCCGAACTGACCGGGGCATTCGCCATCGCCGTCATTTCGCAACATGCACCGGACGAGATGGCATGCGCGCGCATGGGCTGCCCGCTGCTGATCGGCCTCGGTGACGGCGAAAACTATATCGCGTCCGACGTATCGGCACTGCTCTCCGTCACCCGCCGCGTCATTTATCTGGAGGACGGTGACGCGGCAAGGATCACCACCCAGGGAGTGGAGCTGGTCGGACGCGACGGCAACAAGATCGAGCGGCAAGTGCATGTCAGCGACCTGTCGCTGGCCTCGCTGGAGCTGGGCCCTTACAGCCATTACATGCAGAAGGAAATCCACGAGCAGCCGCGCGCACTGACCGACACCATCGAGGCGGTAATGGACAGCAGCAGCTTTGATGTGGAATTATTCGGCGCGGAGGCTGCGGCCACCTTCGGCCAGATCGATTCCATACTGATCCTCGCCGCAGGCACCAGCTATTATGCCGGCCTGACCGCGAAATACTGGCTGGAAAGCATTGCGCAACTGCCCACTTCGGTGGAAATCGCCAGCGAATACCGTTACCGCAGCTCGGTGCCCAACACGCGCCAGCTCATCATCACCATCTCGCAATCGGGTGAAACGCTGGATACCATGGAAGCGCTCAAGCACGCCATGGCGCTGGGGCAGCAGCAGACCCTCTCCATCTGCAATGTGCAGGAAAGCGCCATTCCGCGCGCCTCCAAGCTGGTGTTCTATACCCGCGCCGGGGCCGAGATCGGCGTGGCCTCGACCAAGGCATTCACCACACAACTGGTTGCCCTGTTCATTCTCGCCGCCACGCTGGCCAAGCAGCGCAAGCTGCTGGACAAGCAGCAGGAGCAGGCAATGCTGGCCGCCTTGCGTCAGATACCCGGCAGCGTGCAGCATGCGCTCAACCTGGAACCGCAGATACGCGAGTGGGCCAAGTCCTTTGCCGACAAGCAGCATGCGCTGTTCCTGGGGCGCGGCATACACTACCCGATCGCGCTGGAGGGCGCGCTTAAGCTCAAGGAAATCTCGTACATCCACGCCGAGGCCTATCCTGCGGGCGAGCTCAAGCACGGCCCGCTGGCGCTGGTGGACAACAACATGCCGGTGGTGGTCATCGCGCCGAACGATGCGCTGCTGGAAAAAGTGAAATCCAACATGCAGGAAGTGCGCGCGCGCGGCGGGCAGGTGTACGTGTTTGCCGATCTCGACAGCAATTTCAGCGCAAGCGAAGGCGTGCATGTCATCCGCACCCCGCGCCACGTCGGCGTGCTCTCCCCCATCCTGCACTCCATTCCGGTGCAATTGCTCGCCTACCACGCCGCCCTGCTCAAGGGCACGGATGTGGACAAACCAAGAAACCTAGCCAAATCGGTGACGGTGGAATAATCGCCTATGGCTGATGGCGAGGTTTCTTGGTTTGCGGGGAAGGCTAACTTGCGCAGCAAGTTAAGCACGCAGTGCGGCCGCAACCACAAACGCGTCAAATCTCGCTAAATCAGTCACGGTGGAGTGACTGATTTAGCTTGCGGCTTGCGGCGCAGGCCAACCTGCGATGCAGGTTAGGCAAGTCGTGCGGCCGTAACTACAAGCCAGGAAAGTCGCGAAATCGGTAACGGTGGAATAGTCGCCGGCTTTCGAGTTCCTGGTTTGCGGCATAGAACTAAGGGAGCAAGGGTTGTAATTCACCAATTACTATAAACAGGGTGTAATTATAGTAAGTCGTTGTTCAATCAAGAGTTCGATCTTTTGCCTGAATCTTTTTTGTGAGATGACTAATCACTATTTTCGGAAAATGAGGAAATAAGAAACACCCCAGTAGAGCTTTTTTTAAGGTGCTGTAATCACAAGCGCAGATTCGAAGAAATTTAGGTAAGAATTGAATTTTTGACAAGGGAACTTCTAATCCATGCCAGGCAAGATCTATGGCATCTTTGTTCGATAGAATGGTTCCGTCATACCCAACAAAAATATACTGTGGATCGTTTCCTTGAGGATTTAGGTCTTCAAGTTTTGGTGTGGTATTGATGACAAATTTTGTTAAATCATTTCTCACCAAAATCAAATTACAGCTAACTACGGAAACAAGGTCGTATCCTTTCTCACGTGCTAACCTGGAAATCGCCTTGGCACTGGAGCCTTGTTTGATGAGGAAATCTTTGGGTTGAACAAAATCTACAGCATTAGGAATTGTTGGATTAAATTCAATGCATATAATTTTTGGCCTGTATTTCTTAAGGCTATCAAAAATATGGTAATCAACCCCATCGATGTCAATCGACAAGAAATCGAAATCATGTGGTATCGGTGTATCTGATAACACATCATCAAGCGTATTTTTTCCTTCAAAACTAATAAAGCGACAAATTTTTATTACATTTTCTTGGGGTAAGTTTTTTTTGAGTTGCTCAACCCTTTTGGGGTCGCCCTCAATCAAAATGGCACTGTAACCTTCCTCGCGTATTAACTTACAGGTATTTGATAAGTGAACACCGTCCCACGCCCCAAACTCAACACACCATTTATCGAGATTTGATTGCTTTGAAATTCGATGAAGAATCTCAGCAATAACTCCATCCTCCCCGTTTTGAGAGTAGGTGTTTTGCTGAAATTCAGACAACTCGTTTAATTTGCTTGTCATTACATTTCTCTAAATCTGATTGGGGACCAACGCCATGAACCAAAGCGTACCGATCAGCGCGATGGCGGCGAAGGCAATGACTGTCAGCCATAGATTGCGCCGTTGCTGCTGTCTAAGCAGTTCTACCATCACCAGCTCCAGCTTGTCCGTGTCCAGCGCAATCAGGCGTTCATGGATCAGACGCGGCAGCTGCGGCAGCAGCGTTGCGTAGTGCGGGGCCTCGGCCTTGAGCGACTTGATAAAACCGCGCCAGCCGACCTGCTCGCGCATCCAGCGTTCCAGCCAAGGCTTGGCAGTCTTCCATAGGTCCAGTTCGGGATAGAGTTGGCGTCCCAGCCCTTCCACGTTGAGCAGGGTTTTTTGCAGCAGCACCAGTTGCGGCTGGATTTCGATGCCGAAGCGGCGTGAAACCTGGAACAGGCGCAGCAGGATGCGGCCAAAAGAAATTTCGCGCAGTGGCCGGTCGAAAATCGGTTCGCAAACCGAGCGGATGGCCGCCTCCAGTTCGTCCACCCGCGTTTCCTTCGGCGCCCAGCCCGACTCGATATGTACTTCGGCCACCCGCCGGTAATCGCGGCGGAAAAAAGCAATGAAATTCTGTGCGAGGTAATGCTTGTCGATGTCGGTCAGCGTGCCCATGATGCCGAAATCCAGGGCAATGTAGCGGCCGTCGCGCCCCACCAGCACGTTGCCGGGGTGCATGTCGGCATGAAAAAAGGCGTCGCGGAACACCTGGGTGTAGAAAATCTCCACGCCGTGCTCGGCCAGCAGCTTCAGGTCAACACCGGCTTCGCGCAATGCGGCAACCTGGCTGACCGGTATGCCCTCCATGCGCTCCATCACCATCACCTCGGTGTCGCACCAGTCCCAATACACTTCGGGTACGCTAAGCAAGCCGGAGCCGGCAAAATTGCGCCTGAGCTGGCTGGCATTGGCGGCCTCGCGCATCAGGTCAAGTTCCTCGTGCAGATGCTTGTCGAATTCCGCCACCACCTCGCGCGGCTTAAGGCGCCTGCCGTCTTCCCACCAGCGCTCGATCAGGCTGGCGCAAATCTCCAGCAAGGCCACATCATGTTCAATCACCGTCTCGATGCCGGGGCGCAGAATCTTGACCGCGACCGCCTTGCCGCCATGCGCGCCGCCGGGCGGCAGCACCGCGAAGTGAACCTGCGCCACCGAGGCGCTGGCGATCGGGATTTCGTCAAAGCTCTGGAAGACCTCGTGCAGCCGCCTCTGATATATGCGCTCCAGCAATGCAATGGCTTGCGTAGTGGGAAATGGCGGGACCTGGTCCTGCAGCCTGGCGAGCTCATCGGCGATGTCGGTTGGCAGCAAATCGCGCCGGGTTGACAGCACCTGGCCGAATTTGACGAATATCGGCCCCAGGCTTTCCAGCGCCAGGCGCAGACGCTCGGCACGCGGGGCGCGGGTATTCCGGAAAAACAGCAGGATATTGAGCGGTGTGCGCATCCAGCGGGTGCGCTGGTGCGCAAGCAGGAACTCGTCCAGCCCGAAGCGCAACACCACAAACATGATTTTAAGCAGGCGGAGCAGGCGCATCTACCCTGCCTTGGAGATTCGATTGATACGCTGTTCCAGGGCGTCGATCGAGTCTTGCAGGCGAACCACGCCTTGCGAAAAGGCTGCAATCTGCCGGGGGGTGGCAATGAGCGGGCGCTCCTCGGTCCAGTATTCTGCCAGCGCCTGCGAGAGGCGGAGTGCGTTGCCGCGCACCTGGCGGTGCGTGCCTTCAATAAACTGGACGATGCGCTCGGCAGCGATGTCGCCCGTAACCCGGCTCAGGTCGTCGGCGGCATCCCAGCGCAAATTGCGCACAAGAAAAAATATCTCCTCGACAAGTGCCGTATCGCCCGAGTGCCCGATCAGTTCCAGCGCTGACTCGTCCTGCAGCGCCAGGCGCGGCAGCAGGGCGGGCGGGATGGTGCAGGTGGCATCCGCGCTGGCATCCGGTGATGCAAGGAGCAGCGAGCCGTCGTGCTGTATGGTGCAGGCAAAAGAAAACGGCAGCAGGTTGAAGCGGGCCGTCTTGCCGCTGAATTTTGCCAGCCTGGGCAATGCCCAACCGCTCTGCGCAAGCAGATGGTTGAGCATGGCGACGGCCGGCTGCTGCAGCATGGTCAGGACAGCTGCTGGATGCCCGCGAGCAGCCATACGGCCTTGTCGTCGCGCAGATTCTTCTGCACGTGCCAGACCTCGTCGAAATTCTCCGGTGCGCCATTGTTCTCGCGCAGCTGGCCGGTCATGCGCACGCTGGCGATGGCGTAGTCGCCCTCGTTCGACACTTCCAGCAGTGCCGTGTCCAGCGACAGGACATCGGTGCGCTGCGGCGTGTTGTCGCGTTCACGGATCTGCATGGAGATTTCGGCGAACATTTCCGGTGTGGTGTATTCGCGGATGTCGTCCAAATCCTTGCGGTCGTTTGCGGCCTGCAGGCGGATGAAGGATGTCTTGGCGCTGCGCAGGAAGGCATCCACGGGGAAATCCGCCGGGATGTTGCTGTTGGGCGCCGCGCCCTGGCTGCCGGACAAAGGCTGCTGCACGGGTTGCGGCTCGTGATATGGTGCGCCGGCCCCGGCGTATTGGGTGGCAGCTTGTTCCTTGCGGCGGAACATGGATACCAGGAACATCAGCAGCATGGCGCCAGCCACGAGCATCAGCAGCATGCCCATGCCCTCCCCCAGGCCCAGGCTGGAGAACAGCGCAGCCAGGCCCAGGCCGGCAGCAAGACCGGCCAGGGGACCCAGCCATCTATTGCCTGCGGGCGCGGCGGGCTGTGCGGGTGCGCCAGGCTTGGCGGGGGCTGCCTGTTGCGTTTGCTGCGGGCTGATGGAGCGCTGCTTGCCTGTGCTGCTGCCGCCGCCGAAGCGCTTGGCTTCGGCAGGGGCGGAAATGAAGCTTAGACAGGTCAGGAAAACGGCCACTAGCAGAATAAAGCGTTTCATGCATTCCTCAACGGTTGGGGTTAAACAAGGCGGTAAGTATAGCAAAGCGCGCGCCCCGCCCGGGTATTTTGAGCGGGGTGCGCAGCAGGGAATGCTACAGATTCAACTGCATCTCGCGTTCCATGGCCGAAGGCTCGAATCCGCGTGTTTCATAGTGCTTGAATATGGAATTCACCACGGCCTGCGGATCGTCGATCAACTGGATCAAGTCCATGTCGTCGGGGCTGATCATGCCCTCGGTAAGCAGTGTGGTGCGGATCCAGTCCACCATGCCCTTCCAGAAATCGCTGCACACCAGGATGATGGGGATGCGCCGTGTCTTGCCGGTTTGCACCAGCGTCAGCGCTTCCATCAGCTCGTCCAGCGTGCCGAAGCCGCCTGGCATGACCACATAGGCGCTGGCGAATTTCACGAACATCACCTTGCGCGCGAAAAAGTGCTGGAAGGTCTGGCTGATGTTCTGGTAGGGATTGCTGTGCTGTTCGTGCGGAAGCTGGATATTCAACCCCACGCTGGGTGATTTGCCGTAAAAAGCCCCCTTGTTCGCCGCCTCCATGATGCCGGGGCCGCCGCCGGAAATGACGGAAAATCCGGCATCAGACAGCAGGCGGGAAATTTCTTCGGTCAGCTTGTAATAGGGGTGTGCAGAGGGTGTGCGCGCGCTGCCGAAAATGCTGACCGCAGGCTTGATCTCATTCAGGCGGTCGGTGGCGGACACGAATTCTGACATAATGCCGAATACGCGCCATGCTTCCTTGGAATTCCACAGCTCCGGCAACAGCGAAGGGGGTAGCTTGGCATGATCGTTCATAGCTTTAACCTTGTAAAAAATGAAGACATTACTGCTGGTTGACGGTTCATCATACCTGTATCGCGCCTTTCATGCGCTGCCTGATTTGCGCAGCCCGCAGGGTGACCCGACCGGCGCGATCTACGGCGTGCTCAACATGCTGCGCAAGCTGCGCAGCGAGTACCCGGCAGATTATAGCGCCTGCGTGTTCGATGCCAAGGGCAAGACTTTTCGCGACGACTTATATCCCGAATACAAGGCGCACCGCCCCCCCATGCCGGAAGACCTCGCCGCGCAGATTGCCCCGCTGCACCAGGCCATTGCCGCCTCCGGCTGGAATATCCTGATGGTGGAGGGCGTGGAGGCGGACGATGTGATCGGCACCTTGGCGCGTCAGGCCGAGGCGCAGGGCGTGCGCACCATCATCTCCACCGGCGACAAGGACCTGACGCAGCTGGTGAACCCGCATGTGCTGTGGGTGAATACCATGAGCGAGGAAAAGCTGGGCGAGGCCGGGGTGGAGGCGAAGTTCGGCGTCGCGCCCGCGCGCATTGTGGATTACCTCGCGCTGGTGGGCGATACGGTGGACAACGTGCCGGGTGTTTCCAAGTGCGGCCCCAAGACCGCCGTCAAATGGCTCACGCAATACGGTACCCTGGATAGCCTGATGGCGCACGCCGGCGAAATCGGTGGCGTGGTGGGCGAGAATCTGCGCAATACCCTGGATTGGCTGCCGCAGGCGCGAAGGCTGCTGACCGTAAAGTGTGATGTGGCGCTGCCCATGCACTTCGATCAGCTTGCCGCACCGGCGCAAAACACCGAACAGTTGCGCGCATTGCTGGAGCGCTTCGGGTTCAAGACCATGCTGCGCGAGCTGGCGCAAGGAGGCGGTCCCGCTGCGCAGGGCAAGGCGGGCAAGGACGCGGGCCCCCAGGCCACGGCGGTGCAGGCAAGCCGTGGGGTGACGGAACTCACCGCCGCATCAGGCCACTACGAAACCATATTGTCCGAAGCCCAGCTCGATGCCTGGCTGCACAGGCTCATGCACGCCGAGCTGGTCAGCATCGATTGCGAAACCACCGGCCTCGAAATCATGAGCTCGCAACTGGTCGGCATCGCGTTTTCCCTCGAGGCGCACCATGCTGCTTACCTGCCGCTGGCGCACCACTATCCGGGGGCGCCGGATCAGTTGTCGCGCGAACACGCGCTGCAAAAACTCAAGCCCTGGCTGGAAAGCACCAAACACAAGAAGCTCGGGCAAAATTTAAAGTACGACCAACACATCTTCGCCAACCACGGCATCCTGCTTTCGGGTATCGCCGAAGACACCCTGCTGCAATCCTACGTGCTGGAAAGCCACAGGCCGCACGAACTGGGCAATCTGGCGCAGCGCCACCTGGGGCTGTCCACCCTCGCCTACACCGATGTGGTGGGCAAGGGGGCCAAGCAGATAGGCTTCGACCAGGTCGATCTCGATACGGCCACGCGCTATTCGGCGGAAGATGCCGACATCACCCTGCAAGTGCATCAGACCCTGGCGCCCCAGCTCAAGGCGCAGGGCAGGCTGGATGCGGTCTACCGCGACATCGAATTGCCGGTGCGCGAAGTGCTGTTCAGGATGGAGCGCAATGGCGTGCTGCTCGATACACGCCTGCTCAATGTGCAGAGCCGCGAACTGGGCGAGAAAATGCTGGCCCTCGAGGTACAGGCACAAGCCGCTGCAGGGCAGCCATTCAACCTGAATTCGCCCAAACAGATACAGGAAATCCTTTTCGACAAGCTCGGCCTGCCGGTGAAAAAGAAAACCCCGAGTGGCACGCCCTCGACGGACGAAGAGGTGTTGCAGGAATTGGCGCTGGATTACCCGCTGCCCAAGATTCTGCTGGAATACCGCGGCATGGCCAAGCTCAAATCCACCTACACCGACAAGCTGCCGCTGATGGTGGACCGCAACACCGGGCGCGTGCACACCAGCTATGCGCAGGCCGTGGCGGTGACCGGGCGTCTGGCCTCCAGCGACCCCAACCTGCAAAACATTCCGATTCGCACCCCGGAAGGGCGCCGCATCCGCGAAGCCTTCATTGCGCCAGCGGGTTCGCGCATCATATCTGCGGATTATTCCCAGATCGAGCTGCGTATCATGGCCCACATTTCCGGCGATGGCGGCTTGCTGCGCGCCTTCGCTCAGGGCGAGGACATCCACCGCGCCACCGCCGCCGAAGTGTTCGGCGTCGCGCTTGATGCGGTGAGCAGCGAGCAGCGCCGCTACGCCAAGGTCATCAACTTCGGCCTGATCTATGGCATGTCCGCATTCGGCCTGGCCAGCAACCTCAACATCGAGCGCAGCGCCGCCCAGCAATATATCGACCTCTACTTCGCGCGCTATCCGGGCGTAAAGGACTACATGGATCGCACGCGCGAGCAGGCGAAGAAGCAAGGCTATGTGGAGACCGTGTTTGGCCGCCGCCTGTGGCTGCCCGAGATCAACTCCAGCAATGGCGCCAAGCGCCAGGCTGCGGAACGCGCCGCGATCAATGCGCCCATGCAGGGCACGGCGGCAGACCTGATCAAGCTGGCGATGATCGCGGTGCAGGGCTGGCTGGAAAAGGAAAGGCTGCAGACGCGGCTCGTCATGCAGGTGCACGACGAACTGGTGCTGGAAGCGCCGCAGGCGGAATTGCACCTGGTGAAGGAAAAGGTGCGGCAACTCATGTGCCATGTCGCCGAACTGAACGTGCCGCTGGAGGTCGGGCTGGGCGAGGGCGGAAACTGGGATGAGGCGCACTAGGCCCGATGTCTGCATTCTGTCATTGGGAAGGCGATACCCTGGTGCTGAACATTCTCGGCCGTCCGCGCGCGAAGAAGACCAAGATCGGCAAGGTGATTGGCAAGCAACTGGAGGTGTATGTGGCCGAGCAGCCGGTGCGCGGGCGGGCAACGGCGCACTTGGTGAGCTTCCTTGCCGGCGAATTCGATGTGCCGGAGAGCGCCATCACCGTGGTGTTCGGGGTGTACAACGTCAACAAGCAGTTGCGTATCACCGCACCCAAGCGGCTGCCAGCCGTCATCGCAAAGCAGCAGGAGCATGGGCCAGGCAAGATATTGGCTGTTCACGCAAACCCTAAATCCAGCGGCGGCTAAAGTCGTCAGGCTTAACGTGAACACCGAGCACCTGCAACTCCTGCGCACCCACAACGGCCTGTCCGCGCTGCTCGGCCCCCTGCGCAAGTAGCCCGATTCCCATGGCCTGAATTCGTGATTGGCCCTTTTTCAAGCATAATCAATGAGTTCGCAAATATTTGCGCGCGGTTCAGGGGGAGTATAATGTCATCCATGTAAGGTGAACGCATGCAGATGCTGCGCGTACCGGGACTAAACACATGACACCTGAATTCGAGAAATCCCTGTTTCGTCTGGGCGAGGCGTCCCCGCTGGGCATGGACGCAGAAAGCGTGGTCCGGGATTTTCGCCATTATTTCAACCATACGCTGGGGCGTGAGGAAAGCAACCGCTCGGGCCACTATCTCTACAATGCGCTGGCGCTGGCGCTGCGCGACCGCCTGGTGGAACGCTGGAAGGCCACGCGCCAGGCTTACCGCCAGGCGGACGGAAAGGTGGCCTACTACCTTTCGCTCGAGTTCCTGATGGGGCGCACGCTGGGCAATGCCATGCTCAACCTGGATGTGGACGTATCCACAGCCGAGGCGCTGAACAACCTGGGGCTGCGGCTCGAAGACATTGCGGAGCGGGAGCATGATGCCGGGCTGGGCAACGGCGGTCTGGGCCGCCTGGCCGCGTGTTTCCTGGATAGCTGCGCGACCCTCCAGCTGCCGGTGATGGGCTACGGCCTGCGCTACGAATACGGCATGTTTCGCCAGCGCATCGAGGACGGCAACCAGGTCGAGGAGCCGGATCACTGGCTGCGCGACGGCAACCCCTGGGAAATCGAGCGCCCCGAGCTGGGGGTGCGCGTCCGCTTCGGCGGCCAGACCGAGCACTACCCCGATGCGAGGGGCGGCTGGCGCGTGCGCTGGAGCCACACCCAGGACGTGACGGCGATCCCGCACGACGTGCCGATTCCCGGCTTCCGCAACGGCACGGTCAATACCCTGCGCCTGTGGCGGGCGGCGGCCACGGAACAATTCAACCTGAATGAATTCAATGCCGGCAGCTACACCGAGGCGGTGGCGGCGAAAAATGCCGCCGAGAACCTGACCATGGTGCTGTATCCCAACGATGCCAGCGAGAACGGCAAGGAGCTGCGCCTGCGGCAGCAGTATTTCCTGGCTTCCGCCAGCCTGCAGGACGTGCTGCGCCAGTGGGACAAGACGCACGGCAGCGACCTGAGCAAATTCGCGGAAAAGGTGGTGTTCCAGCTCAACGACACCCATCCGACCTGCGCCGTGCCGGAGCTGATGCGCCTTTTGGTGGACGTGCGCGGGCTGAGCTGGGACGTGGCCTGGGACATCGTGCGCAACTCCATGGCCTATACCAACCATACGCTGCTGCCCGAGGCGCTTGAGCGCTGGCCGGTCGGCATGTTCGGGCGGCTGTTGCCGCGCCTGCTGGAGATCGTGCGCGAGATCAATGCGCGCTTCCTGCGCGAAGTGGCGCAGCGCTGGCCCGGCGATTCCGAACGCCAGCATCGCATGGCAATCATCGAGGAAGGCGGCGAGCAGTTTGTGCGCATGGCCTACCTCGCCGTGGTCGCCAGCCACTCGGTGAACGGGGTGGCCGAGCTGCATTCGCAATTGCTGACTCAGCACCTGTTCAGGGATTTCTACGAGCTGTGGCCCGAAAAGTTCAACAACAAGACCAATGGCGTCACGCCGCGCCGCTGGATGATGCGCAGCAACCCGGATATGTGCAAGCTGATCACCCAGGCCATCGGCGCCGAGTGGATTCATGACCTCGGCCAGCTGAAGCAGCTCGCGCCGCATGCCGACGATCCGGCATTCCGCGCGCAGTGGCGCGCCGTGAAGCTGGCGAACAAACAGCGCCTGGCCGAGATGGTTTCCCGCGATTGCGGCGTGCTGTTCGATCCGCAGGCGCTGTTCGACGTGCAGGTGAAACGCATCCATGAATACAAGCGCCAACTGCTCAACGTGCTGCATGTGATCCACCTGTACGATCGCATCAAGAACGATGACACCGATGAATGGGTGCCGCGCTGCGTGCTGATCGGCGGCAAGGCCGCGCCCGGCTATGCGATGGCCAAGCGCATCATCAAGCTGGTGAATGCCGTGGCGAGGGTGGTCAACGAGGACCCGGACACGGAAGGAAAACTGCGCATGTGCTTCCTGCCGGATTACCGCGTTTCCGCCATGGAGGTGATTTGTCCCGGCGCCGACCTTTCGGAGCAGATTTCCACGGCGGGCAAGGAGGCTTCCGGTACCGGCAACATGAAATTCATGATGAATGGGGCGCTTACCATAGGCACGCTGGACGGCGCCAACATCGAAATCCGCGACGAGGTGGGAGCAGAGAATTTTTTCCTGTTCGGGCTGACCGCGGCGGAAGTGGAAGCACGGCACGGCAATTACGACCCCGCTGCCATCATCGCGGGCGACGAGGATCTGGGCCGCGTCATGCACCTGCTGCAAAGCGGGCATTTCAACCTGTTCGAGCAGGGCGTTTTCGATGCCGTCATCCAATCCATCACCAGCCCGCATGACCCGTGGAGGACAGCGGCGGATTTCCGCAGCTATGTCGAGGCGCAGCGCGAGGTGGTCCGGGTTTACCGCGACGAGGAACAATGGACGCGCATGAGCATTCTTAACACGGCGGCGAGCGGGAAATTCTCCAGCGACCGCACCATACTCGACTACAACCGCGACATCTGGCATTTGCAGCCGGTGCCGGCCAAGCCGCTTGCCTGAACATAACCGAACATGAAACTTGCAACCTGGAACGTCAATTCGCTCAAGGTACGTCTGCCGCATCTGCTGGAATGGCTGGCGGCCAACCCGGTAGACCTGGTCTGCCTGCAGGAGACCAAGCAGCAGGACGCCGATTTCCCCCAGGCCGAGCTGCAGCAAGCCGGCTACCACAGCGTGTTCAGCGGCCAGAGGACCTATAACGGCGTGGCGATATTGAGCCGCCAGGCGGTGACCGATGTGCAATACGGCATACCCGGCCTGGACGACGAGCAGAAGCGCGTGATCGCCGCCACCTGCGGGGGCGTGCGCGTGGTGTGCCTCTACGTGCCGAACGGGCAAAGCGTGGACTCGGATAAATACCAGTACAAGCTCAAGTGGCTGGAAGCGCTGCGCGCCTGGCTGCGGGCTGAGCTGGCGCGGCATCCCCGGCTTGCCGTGCTGGGCGACTACAACATCGCGCCGGAAGACCGCGACGTATATGATCCGCAAGCCTGGCAGGGCAACGTGCTGGTCAGCGAGCGGGAGCGCGCCGCTTTCCGCGGCCTGGAAGGGCTGGGCCTGCGCGATGCATTTCGCCTGTTTCCACAGCCGGAAAAATCCTATAGCTGGTGGGACTACCGCGCGATGGCCTTCCGCCGCAACATGGGATTGCGCATCGACCACATCCTGGTCAGTCACGCACTGCAGTGCCGGAACTGCAGCATAGACAAGGCGCCGCGCAAGCTGGAGCGGCCTTCCGACCATACCCCGGTCATCGCGGAGGTTGAGTGATGGGTAAACCATTCACCACAGAGACACCGAGGCACAGAGAAAAACGACAACTGTCCAAGTCGGCATCTGTTTGGGTTTTACCTCTGTGTCTCTGTGTCTCTGTGGTAAGTTGTTTTTTCACAGCATCCAGCGCACAAGCCCAGCCCCTGCCGCGCCCCGATCATATCGTCATCGTGATCGAGGAGAATCGCGGCTACAGCCAGATCATCGGCAACAGCCAGGCGCCCTACATCAATGCGCTCGCGCAACGCGGCATGCTGTTCACGCAATCCTATGGCGTGACGCACCCCAGCCAGCCCAATTACCTCGCGCTGTTTTCCGGCAGCACGCACGGATACACCAGCAACGAGTGCCCGCTGCACCTGCCCGGAGAAAATCTGGCCAGTGCGTTGGTCGCACAGGGACTCAGCTTCGCCAGCTATGCCGAATCGCTGCCCGAAGCCGGAGCGCTGGGCTGCAACTACGGGGCCTACAAACGCAAGCACAATCCGGCGGCAAACTGGGCGGGCCTGGAAGCGACGCTCCTGCCGTTCAATGCATTCCCGAAAGACCTTTCAAAATTGCCTGTCGTGGCGCTGGTAATACCCGACCAGAACCACGATATGCATGACGGCAGCATCGCGGATGGCGACGCTTGGCTGAAGGCCAACATCGAACCCTATGTGCAATGGGCGCTCGCCCATAACAGCCTGCTGATCGTGACCTGGGACGAAGACGACAGCACAGGTGACAACCGCATCGCCACCCTCTTCGTGGGGCCCATGGTGAAGCGCGGCAGCGACGCGCAGCGCATAGACCACTACAGCATCCTGCGCACCATCGAGGAAATGTACCGCCTGCCCTATCTCGGCGAAAGTGCGCAGGCCAAGGCGGTGAGCGGGGTGTGGCGCAAGGGGGCGAAGGCCAAATAGAAAGGGGCAGAGGTCAGTTTGCCTGCCGTGACTGTCGCCCCTCGTCGGGCGTATGCCTGTTCCTCGATCTGAACCCGACACGACCTGCTTATACGAAAACCTGATTAGCTACGAATAAATTCTTGGTTCCGTAATCCCGGCCATCTTTCTATAGTGCGCTCCACCGCAACTTTTTTATGTGGAGCACACAATGAAGAAAATCGTATTGGCCGCAGCACTCGCGGCGGCAATATTGGCAGTCCCGGCACAGGCCGCAGAGGTGACGTTGCTGAACGTCTCCTACGATCCGACGCGTGAGCTGTACCAGGAATTCAACGCGGCCTTTGCCGCCTACTGGAAGGCGAAGACCGGCGATACCGTCACCATCAAGCAGTCGCACGGAGGCTCCGGCAAGCAGGCGCGCGCCATCATCGACGGATTGGAAGCCGACGTGGCGACGCTCGCGCTGGCCGCTGACATCGATGCGCTGTCAAGCAATGGTGGACTGATCCCAGCGGACTGGCAAAAGCGCCTGCAGCACAACAGCTCGCCCTATGCTTCGACCATCGTGTTCCTGGTGCGCAAGGGCAATCCCAAGAAAATCCGTGACTGGAACGACCTGGTCAAGCCCGGGGTGTCAGTCATTACGCCCAACCCCAAGACGTCCGGGGGCGCGCGCTGGAATTACCTGGCGGCGTGGGGCTATGCACTGGAGCACAACGGGAACGACCAGGCGAAGGCCAGGGAATTCGTGTCCCGTTTGTACGCCAACGTTCCGGTGCTTGATTCCGGTGCGCGTGGATCGACCACGACATTCACCGAGCGCGGCATTGGCGATGTGCTGTTGGCATGGGAAAACGAGGCATTCCTGGCGATCAAGGAACTGGGAGCGGACAAGTTCGAGATCGTCGTGCCGTCGTTGAGTATTCTGGCCGAGCCGCCGGTGACCGTGGTGAACAAGTACGTGGACAAGCATGGCACCCGAAAGGTTGCCCAGGCTTACCTGGAATATCTCTACTCCGCAGAAGGCCAGGAAATCATTGCCAGGAATTATTACCGCCCATCCAATGTCCTGGTCGGGGCCAAGTTCGCAAAGGCCTTTCCCGTTCCGAACCTGGTTGCGCCGTCCCGCCCTGCCGTCGGCGAAGAGCTGGCCAAAAAGTTTCCCATCATCAACCTGATCACGGTAGATGAAGCATTCGGAGGCTGGGCGAAGGCGCAAAAAGAGCACTTCTCAGACGGCGGCATATTCGACCAGATCTACGCGAAGAAATAGCGACCTAAGCCCGGGAGAACAACATGAGCATCACAGCACTCAACCCAAGGAACAAATTCATCGGCACGGTGAAGGAGATCACGGAAAGCCCAGTCGTCAGCGAGATCATAGTGAGCACGCCTTTTGGCCTGGTGACTTCCATCATCTCGACCCGTTCGGTCCACGAGCTGGAATTGCAGATCGGTACCAAAGTGATGGCCCTGGTCAAGGCAACGGAAGTGTCGCTGGCGAAACTGTGACGCAGGCGGAATCTGTCGTTATTCCAAATAATGCTAACCAATGCATTATATATTATTTCCAATTATATGCATGCATCGCTAGACTGCGATCTTTCCAATCACAGGAATAAGCGATGTTTCAGCCTCGTGCTCATAGCGTTTTGCCCGGTTTCAGCCTGGCGCTGGGTTTTACAGTGCTTTATCTGTCGCTGATCGTGCTGATTCCGCTTTCCGCGCTGTTTTTCAAGACGGCGACGCTGGGCTGGGGCGGGTTCTGGGAGGTAGTTAGCGGCGAGCGCGTGCTGGCCGCGCTGCGCGTGACCTTCATCACCTCATTCGCGGCCGCCGCCATCAATGGCGTGTTCGGCCTGGTCGTGGCCTGGGTGCTGGTGCGGTATACGTTCCCCGGCAAGCGCATCGTGGATGCCCTGATCGACCTGCCTTTCGCGTTGCCGACCGCGGTGGCAGGCATCACCCTCGCGACACTGTATGCTCCAAACGGCTGGCTGGGCCGATACCTCGCCGAATATGGGATCAAGGTGGCATACACGCCGCTGGGCATCGTGGTGGCACTCACCTTCATCGGCCTGCCGTTCGTGGTGCGCACTGTGCAGCCCGTGCTGGCGGATGTCGAGGCCGAGGTGGAAGAGGCCGCGGCGAGCCTGGGGGCCGGGCGCTGGGACGTGTTCCGCCGCGTGATTTTTCCGGCCATTCTGCCCGCCCTGCTAACCGGCTTTGCCCTCGCTTTCGCACGCGCCATCGGCGAATACGGATCGGTCATCTTCATCGCAGGCAACATGCCCTACATCTCGGAAATTGCGCCGCTGCTCATCGTGGCCAAGCTGGAACAGTACGACTATGCAGGCGCAACCGCCATTGCGGTGGTAATGTTGCTGCTGTCGTTTACGCTGCTGCTGGGCATCAATGCTCTGCAGCGGTGGGCGGGCAAGAGGGGAGGCCGCTGATGTCCGCCACGTCCCTCCAAAGAAGGATCTCCACGCGCGAGTCCGCCGGTGTGGCGCTGCTGCTCGGCGGCGTGACGCTGGGCTTCCTGCTGCTGTTCCTCGGGCTGCCGCTGGCGGCGGTATTTGTCGAGGCATTGCGCAAGGGCTGGCACTTGTACGTCTCGGCCCTGCAAGAGCCGGATGCCTGGTCGGCGCTGAGCCTGACCCTGCTCGCCGCCGCGATCGCGGTTCCGGCCAACCTGGTGTTCGGCGTCGCGGCGTCGTGGGCCATCGCCAAATTCGAGTTCCGGGGCAAGAGCCTGCTCATCACCCTGATCGACCTCCCGTTCGCGGTGAGCCCGGTGGTGTCCGGCTTGGTCTACGTGCTGTTGTTCGGCGCGCAGGGCTGGTTCGGCCCATGGCTGCAGGCGCACGACATCAAACTGATCTTCGCCGTACCGGGCATCGTGCTGGCGACGATCTTCGTCACCTTCCCGTTCATCGCGCGCGAGCTGATCCCGCTGATGCAGGCGCAGGGCACGGACGAGGAGGAGGCTGCAGTTTCGCTCGGCGCGTCCGGCTGGCAGTCATTCTGGCGGGTGACCCTGCCCAACATCAAGTGGGGGCTGCTGTACGGCGTGATCCTGTGCAATGCGCGCGCGATGGGCGAATTCGGCGCGGTGTCGGTGGTGTCCGGGCATATCCGCGGCGCAACCAACACGCTGCCGCTGCATGTCGAAATCCTCTACAACGAATACAACTTCGTCGCGGCATTCAGCGTTGCCTCGCTGCTGGCTGTGCTGGCGCTGGTCACGCTGCTGGTGAAGGCGCTGGTCGAATGGCAGGCCAAACGCAGTGGCAAAGCCTTGCATGGAGCACATTGAATGAGCATCACCCTGGAAAACCTGAACAAGCAGTTCGGCGCATACAAGGCGCTGGACAACATCAACCTGGAAGTGGAGAGCGGCGAACTCGTCGCACTGCTCGGCCCATCGGGGTGCGGCAAGACAACGCTTCTGCGCATCATCGGCGGTCTGGATACGGCCGACTCCGGCCGGCTGCTGTTTCACGGCGCCAATGTCGGGCAGCGCGATGCGCGCGAGCGCAATGTCGGCTTCGTGTTCCAGCATTACGCGCTGTTCCGCCACATGACCGTGTTCGAGAACGTGGCGTTCGGCCTGCGCGTGAAGCCCAGGAAGCAGCGCCCGGGCGAGGCTGAAATCAGGCGCCGCGTGCATGAATTGCTGAACCTGGTGCAGCTGGACTGGCTGCATGACCGCTACCCCGCGCAGCTTTCCGGCGGGCAACGGCAGCGCATCGCCCTGGCGCGCGCGCTGGCGGTGGAGCCGCAGATACTGCTGCTCGATGAACCCTTTGGCGCGCTTGATGCGCAGGTGCGTAAAGAGCTGCGGCGCTGGCTGCGGCGCCTGCACGACGAGCTGCACGTCACAACCATCTTCGTCACGCACGACCAGGAAGAGGCGCTGGAGGTCGCCGATCGCGTGGTGGTGATGAACAAGGGCAAGGTCGAGCAGGTCGGCACGCCGGACGCGGTGTATGCCGCGCCGGTCTCGCCTTTCGTGTACCAGTTCATCGGCAACGTGAACCTGTTCCACAGCCGCCACCATGCGCCGTGGACACAGCAGCAGGGCGATGCCGTGGCCTACGTGCGCCCGCACGACATCGACATCAGCCGCATCCCCCAGGATGACACCGCGCTGGCGGTGGAAGTCAGGCTGGTGCGCGCCATCGGCTCCGCGGTGCACCTGGAAGTGGCGGCCAATGGCAGCAGCGAAGCCATCGAAATCGAACTCAGCCGTGAGCGGTTCGAGGTGGAGCCGCTGGCGTATGGAGACCAGGCCTACATTAGGCCGCGCCAGTTCCGCGTGTTTGAGGCAGGGGGGAAGCATGAACTTTCAGCAGCTTAGGATCATCCGCGAAGCGGCGCGCTGCAACTTCAACCTCACCCAGGTGGGCAACGCGCTCTACACCTCGCAATCCGGCGTATCCAAGCACATCAAGGATCTCGAAGACGAGCTGGGCGTCGAGCTGTTCGTGCGCAAGGGCAAGCGCCTGCTCGGGCTGACCGACCCCGGAGAAGAATTGCTGGTGATAGCGGAAAGAATCCTGCTCGATTCCAACAACATCAAAAACCTGGTAGAACAATACACCCGGAAAGACGAAGGCAGGCTCACCGTTGCCGCCACCCACACGCAAGCGCGCTATTCGCTGCCCAAGGTGATCACCGAATTCAAGAAGGAATTCCCCAGGGTGCACCTCAAGCTGGACCAGGCCGGGCCGAACGAAATCGTGAGCACGCTGCTGAATGGGGAGGCAGACATTGGCGTGGCGACAGAGGCGCTGCACGACGCCACCCGCCTGGAATCGTTTCCCTATTACTCGTGGCACCATGCGGTGATCGTCCCCGCAGGACATCCCCTGGAAAAGGAGCGGCGGCTGACCTTGCAGGCGCTGGCACTATACCCCATCGTGACCTATCACGAAGGGCTGACCGGGCGCGCCAAGATAGACCAGTCGTTTGCCGAAGCGGGCCTGGCGCCGGACATCGTGATGTCGGCGCTGGATGCAGACGTCATCAAGACCTACGTCGAATTGGGAATGGGGATCGGCATCATCGCATCGATGGCGTTCAACCCGGCCAAGGATGCAAGCCTGCGCCTGCTGAGCTGCGAGCACCTGTTTGGCGCGAATACGACATATATAGCCCTCAGGCGCGGGCACTACCTGCGCAGCTACGCCTACCGGTTTATCGAGCTGTGCTCGCCCCTGCTGGATGAAGCGGCGATACGCCAGGGTCTCGCATCTAATGGCGGACCAGCGGACAGTCAGCCTTAATAAGCCCGCACTGCATTGCCGCTATTTAGCTGCGTATCGGAAGTTATGAAGTGGGATTTTGCTTACGACTCGAAGCCCGGCGCTCAGCTGGTTCGGGATCGTCAGCTACTCGGCCATAGCGGACCTTGCTGGTGGTCCGTCGGTACTTCCGTTTAGCGCAAGGAAGCGGACGTTAGACGCCACCGGAAGGGACTGCCCTGTGCCACTCGCAGCAACTAGCATTACAGGCGGAAGATACAAATGTGTGCGAGGGTGCGGGGTCGCCTGCCGAATCGTTCAGTGTGCGCAAAGGCAATGCGCCGTGCCACCTCAATTATTCCGCTTTCTAATGCACTTAGGCAGACAGATGTGAAACAACGCCGCCGACTCCAATAGCCCATGTTGTTTCAAAAATTGAGCTTAAGAAAACACGAGTACGAGCAGTTAATGTTTTAGCCATAGGCACCTCCTTAATGTTGTTCTGACCCGAGGGAATCAAGTTGATACTTGCGTAACGCAACAAAAGCAGCAGAAGGGCTACGGAGCCAACAAGCGCTACCGGGAATGAAACTCCGGCACCTATCGCCCCTATCGGCCTAAATGCACTATGGGTGTAATTTTAGCCCATTCGCGGGCATTTCCAAAATTAGCTCCGCAGGTGGCAGGAATCAATGGGGTCAGACTCGATTGGTTGCGGGGAAAACTCATAATCGATCAAGTCTGACCCCATTGATACGCAACCAGGCGGGCGCTCTTGTTTAGCCGTATGATCATTTTCTATTCAACCATGCTTTGATACGCCGCCACGCCTCGTTTAGATTTAGTCCGACGCCGTGAAAGCTGGGCTTTACTTCAATGAGAGGCGCCTTTTCGTTCTCAGCGGACAACTCTTTAATCCTGTCTTCAATCGCGCTTCTGTATCCAGACCGGGTGTCAAGATTACCAAGTTGGTATATCGTCTTTTGAAGGATCGGCAACGAAAATGCCTCGAGATCAGAACGGTCGCCATACTTGACATACCGCTGCGCGGCGCCAATTACCTGATGCGATTCTGCGTCTCGTTTTGACACTTGTTGTTCCTTAGTGCTAAAAACCCACGATCAATGGGGTCAGACGGAAATAGCAACCGTCGTCTGTATTTGTGCCGCAACTGCGTTGTATAGATCAATATCTGTTTCCGGTGTGCGGATGGATACGATCAAGCTGTAGCGCGCTGGGAGGTTGTATCGGTCTTGTTTCGGGCGGGTACGCCACCAGCCCAATGCGGGATAAACCGCAAGAAAGCCACGGCTCGCCAAGTCGGCTGCGGTTCCTTCCCACACGTCCTGATGCAATGAGCCTCTGTGCCGCTGGCGTTCGCCAAGCCACCAGTCCGGGTCTTTGGGGTTGGTGTGCTGGTGGCCTTCTTCCATTTCGATGGCGGCATTGATGCGCGCGAGGAAGTCTTCTTCCGTTTCCAAGTGGTGGCGTACGTCGAATTTCAGCCGGTGGGAGGGATAGTAGTATTTAGAGGTCGCTCCGCGCTCGGAGGGGTTGGGCTCGACAAAGTAGGAGAGGGTGACGCGCATTTTCACCTTTGTCTCCCCGAGTGATTCAAGTTCTTCCTTGGGCCATGGGAGCGCATGGAGGTTCATGTCTCGCGTTTTGATCTTTCCTTCTTCTTTTTTATATGGATGAACGCTGTCCTCGACGATCAGCGTCAGTGAATTTGCGGCACTCCATAATGCGTGCGCTTTATCCGGCACGCCCCAGCCGCAATGGCGTACGAGATTGGCGAAGTCACTCTTGGTTGGGTTTTTGCCTACAGGCAGATACAGTTGCTTCATGGCATTCGTCCATTCGGCGGAATGAACAATAAGCGCACGTATGGTTTCAGGCCTGAGTTCTGGATAGGCGGCTATCAGTTGCGCGGCCATGCGCGCGCATTGGGCGGATGCGGCGCTAGTGGCGTTGGTGGTGATGAAGAGTCTTTCGGCGGGTCTGTAATGTGTGGTCAGCAGGTTGAGGCTGGGCATGCCTGCCGCACCAAGCGCGTCTTTTCCCACGTTGCCGCCTTCGAATACGATATCG
>DATDDB010000128.1:0-3131 GCA_036524005.1 Gallionellaceae bacterium
TCCGGTGAATCGGGGGTATGACCCCGTGGCGGTCTCTTTTAATTGCCACCCATCCCCATAAAGACTCAACAATCTGCATGTGGATAAATGGCGGAGAGGGAGGGATTACTTCGCCCCACGGGGCTTGCCCTGCGGGCCGGCCTGCGGCCGTTCAAAATGGCCTTGCCATTTTGTCGAACCCAGCTGATTGAATATCGAGGGTTCGAATCCTTCCTTCTCACTTCAACGCGACTGTTACGTCAGCGCTACAAACTCTACTGCTATATGGCGGAGAGGGAGGGATTCGAACCCTCGATACGCTTTTGGCGTATGCACCCTTAGCAGGGGTGTGCCTTCGGCCTCTCGGCCACCTCTCCAAAAAATTACGTGCGCAAGGATACCCGCCTTGCACACAGACGTAAAGGGAAATAAAACAGATCAGGACTCGATATCGCCCTGTTTTTCGCGCTGAATGCGTTCGTAGATCTCTTCGCGATGTACGGAGACATCCTTGGGTGCGTTAACGCCGATGCGAACCTGGTTACCTTTGATGCCGAGCACAGTGACAGTCACTTCGTCACCGATTACCAGAGTCTCGCCAACCCGACGGGTCAAAATCAACATTTCAATGTCTCCTTGTTCTTCCAATTCATGTTAGTGCCCACATGAACAACCGGGGGGGATGTCCTTTCAGGTCACGATGAGTATAGACCACCCTTCCGGGGGCACGAGCCCATCGGTAGCTAATCCATACGTTGGGTTAGGCGGTTGTGAATTCAACCGCCGGCCTGATTAGCCCTTGGCGGCTGGCTGCTGGTCGAGGCCAAACGCCGAGTGCAGGGCACGCACTCCCAGTTCCAGATACTTCTCATCGACCACAACGGAAATCTTGATTTCGGAAGTGGAAATCATCTTGATATTAATCCCTTCCTTGGCGAGCGCCTGGAACATGGAGCTGGCGATGCCTGCATGGGAGCGCATGCCGACGCCGACAAGGGAGATCTTCACGATCTTGCTGTCGCCGTTCACTTCACGCGCACCCAGTTCCTTGGCGTTCTTCTGCATGACCGCCATGGCCTTGTCGAAATCGTTGCGATGCACAGTGAAGGTAAAATCGGTGGTGCCATCAGCGCCGACATTCTGGACGATCATGTCCACTTCGATGTTGGCCTGGCCGATGGGGCCGAGGATGCGGTAGGCCACGCCCGGCTGGTCGGGCACTCCGAGCATGGTCAGTTTCGCCTCGTCACGGTTAAAGGCGATACCGGAAATCAGCGGCTCTTCCATTCCATCTTCCTCGTAAGTAATCAGTGTGCCGGGGCCATCCTGGAAGGAGTGAAGCACCCGCAGTGGAACATTGTATTTGCCGGCGAACTCCACCGAGCGAATCTGCAAAACCTTGGAGCCCAGGCTCGCCAGCTCCAGCATCTCCTCGAAGGTGATGCGATCGAGGCGGCGCGCTTCGGGAACGACACGCGGGTCGGTGGTATAGACGCCGTCGACGTCGGTGTAGATCTGGCACTCGTCAGCCTTCAGCGCCGCAGCCAGTGCCACACCGGTGGTGTCGGAACCGCCACGGCCCAGAGTAGTGAGGTTGCCCTGCTCGTCGACGCCCTGGAAACCGGCCACCACTACCACGCGCCCCTGCTTGAGGTCGTCGCGCATGCGGTGCTCATCGATGTCGAGGATACGTGCCTTGTTGAAGGCGTCGTCGGTAAGGATGCGTACCTGCGCGCCGGTGTAGGAACGGGCATCGACACCGCGCTGCTTGAGCGCAATGGCGAGCAGGCCGATAGTCACCTGTTCGCCGGTGGCCATGATCACATCCAGCTCGCGCGGATCGGGCTTGGGATCCATCGACTTGGCCAGCTCGATGAGACGGTTGGTTTCACCGCTCATGGCCGAGACGACAACGACCACGTCGTGGCCCTGCTCACGGAAGCCCTTGACCTTGTCCGCCACCTTGCCGATACGTTCTACGTTACCGACCGAGGTCCCGCCATATTTTTGTACGATGAGTGCCATGATTGCTCGACAAATAAAGGCCGCGATTAAACACTAAATCGCGGCAGAATTAAAGAGGATTCACGCTGTTCAGCCGCCCAGGCGCGCCTTGGCCCAGTCCACCACCGAAGCGAGAGCTGCCGGTAGCGCGGCCGGATTGGTACCGCCGCCCTGTGCCATGTCGGGGCGTCCGCCGCCCTTGCCCCCTACCTGCTCGGCCACCTGCTTGAGCAGTTCGCCGGCCGGGATACGGTCGGTGGCGTCCTTGGTGACCCCAGCCACCAGGCTGATCTTGTCGCCCTGGACAGCGGCCAGAATCACTGCCGCACTGCCCAGCTTGTTCTTCAACTGATCGACGGTGTCGCGCAGGCTCTTGGGGTCGGCCCCTTCCAGATTGGCGGCCAGAATCTTGATGCCGGCCACCTCCACCGCCTGGGTGGCGAGGTCGGAACCCTGGCTGCTGGCGAGCTTGCCTTTGAGCTGCTCCAGATCCTTCTCCAGCTTGCGCACGCGCTCCACCAGTTGCTGGACCTTGTCGGCGGCATCGTCGCGCCCGCCCTTCACCAGTTCGGCCACGCGGCCGAGGCGTTGTTCGTTGTCGGCGATCCAGCGCAATGCCTGTTCGCCCGCCACCCCTTCGATACGGCGCACGCCGGCGGCCACGCCCCCTTCGCTGACGATCTTGAAGAGGCCGATGTCGCCGGTGCGTTTCACGTGGGTGCCGCCGCACAGTTCAGTGGAGAAGTCGCCCATGCTGAGCACGCGCACCTTGTCGCCATACTTCTCGCCGAACAGCGCCATCGCGCCGCTCGCCTTGGCCTCGTCGATTCCCATGATGCGGGTGACGACTTCGTTGTTGAGGCGGACCTGTTCGTTGACGATCTGCTCGATGCGCGCCATCTGCTCAGGCGTCACGGCTTCGAAATGGGAAAAGTCGAAGCGCAGCCGCTCGGCACTGACCAGCGAGCCCTTCTGCTGCACGTGGTCGCCGAGCACGGTGCGCAGCGCGGCATGCAGCAGATGGGTGGCGGAATGATTGGCGCGGGTGGCGCGGCGGCGTTCTTCGTCCACCTTGAGGTCGACGGCATCACCGGGCGCAAAGGTGCCTTCGGTGATGCGTACGCTGTGAACATGCAGCGCGCCCAGCT
>DATDDB010000129.1:0-16260 GCA_036524005.1 Gallionellaceae bacterium
CATCGGGTTAATACCCTTACTTTTGATATAGCGTAAATACATCTTAAGTGGTAGCATGTGTCGTGTAACACGGTTTCCTAATTATTCTAATTTGATCATCTGGGGAGAATTCAATGGGTCTGATTTCCAAATTACTGGGAAATAACGAACACAAAAGCACAAGGTCGCTCAAGCCGCTGGATCCCTCAGGCGGCATCTCCTACGACCCGGAGTTGGTGGATGCGCTCAAGCACGACCATCAGGAGTTGGTGCGCATCTACAGCGCCATCAAGGCCGCTGCGTCAGAAAGCCGATACGGCGACATCCACGGCCTGCTTGCCGATTTCAAGATTACCTTCCAGACCCATGTCGCGGTGGAGAACGTGCGCTTTTACGCGTACATGCAGCAGCATGACGCGCTGGACATCGATACGTCCAACTTCATCGCCCAAGTGCGCAAGGAAATGAACAACATCGCGCGCGCGGTAATGAAGTTCGTGGACACTTACATGTCCGCCCTGCCCGTCCCGGTTACCGTGACCGGCTTCATCAGCGAACTCGACCAGATCGGTTCCGTGCTGGTGCAGCGGGTGCAGCTGGAAGAAGGCCGCCTCTACTCGCTATACCGGCCATAGCACAAGGCGGGGCGGGCACCCGCTGCCCGCCCTGCAGCACTACCCCATCGCCGGATCATATTTACCCGAGAACGGGTATTCACCCATCCCTTGCGGTTTGCTAACTTACCGCTGCGGAAATGCCGCCTTGACTGTCTTGTTTTCCGGATGGGCAGTTTAAGTCTCCTCTATCGAACTTCATTCAGAAGCGAGGCTCTCATGTTGAAGATCAGCAATATGGCCAGTGTTTCGGATTGCACCTGCAGCGAATGCGCGTATAACACGGACCAATCCTGCCATGCGATCGCCATCACGGTGGGCGATGGCGACAATCCCATGTGCGACACCTTCTTCAACACATCCGGACGCGGCGGAACAAGAGGCACGGCGGGCGTGGGCGCATGCAAGGTAGCCGCTTGCCGCCACAACGAGAATTTCGAGTGCGCGGCCGGCAGCATCCACGTCGGCAAGCTGGGCAATGACAGTTCCTGCCTGAGCTTTTCCGCACGTTGACCCGTCCCGCAGGGTGGCACGCTTGCCATCCTGTGTCTGTAGCCGCCGTCTCGTCCCGCGCTGGCCTTTGCCAGGCGTGCTGCGAACGGCCATTTATATTTCCATTGCCGCCCGATTGCAGATATGATTGCCCCATGCCCATCCCACCGGCATGAATCGGAGGTGACAAATGGCCCGTTTCCTCGCCGCAGTTTTGATCATGCTGTCAGTGCCGCAACTTGCCGACTGCCACCCGTTGGGGGGCAAGGATGGCAAGGCGCCGGATCGCATCGAGATCAGGGCAAACCACATCGGTGCCAGGCAGCTGTTGAAGCTGCTTGCCGATTTCTCCGATCAGAACCTGGTCATCGGCGGGGAATTCAGGAATATCCGCCAGGATGTCAATCAGCCCTCGGCCAGCTTCGATCAGCTGCTGGCGAAGCTGGCCGCCGATCAGGGCCTGGCCGTGGAAACCCGCAACGCCATCACCATGGTGGGTTCCGCATGCCGCCTGGCGACGGTGCCGGACATTCCGGGCCGCGAAAGCTACCAGAACAAGGTGAGCGTGAATTTCGCGGGCATCACAACACACGATGCCTTCTGGGTGCTGAGCGATTTTCTGAATACATCGTTTGATCTTGCCCAGGTCAACGAGCTGGATCCGCTCACGCTGCAGGTCAAGGACAAGCCGGCCCGGGATTTGATGTCCGCGATCGTGACGGTTGAAGGATGGAGCACGCAGCCCTACGGCAAGGGCGGCCTGAAACTGGTGCCCAATGCGCAACTCAAAACCTGCCCCGCCCCGGCCGCGAATCCGGACCCCCAGGCAGTGGATGAGGTGTTTGTCACCGGCTCCTACACCCTGCCTTTCCACGAGTGCGAAGTGAATACCGGGCACTATTGCTCGGATATTGAGTTCTACCGGCTGAAAGATCTGACGCCGGTCGGATTTTTCAGATCCCTCTCCAGCGATGCGCATGTTGCGGTGATCCGGGCATCAAGCGGCCGTTATTACATCGTCAGGGCCGGCGAACGCATCGGGGACTCCGGAAAAATCAGGAAGATAGGCGCGAGCGGATTGATCGTTGATGTGCAGGTCCAAAAGGCTGACGGCACATTCAGGAACATGACGCAAACCCTGAAATACCAATAACTCCCGCACCCGCTTCCAGCCATTTCCTGCACCTCCTTCCGCCTACAGCATTTACGGTAGCGCCAATTAAAGGTAGTTGGGTATTGCTGGCCCCCGCGCGTTTGAATAGCCTGTGACTAACACTAACGGGCCTGTGGTTATCTCGCCGAAAAGGGCAAATCCGGTCTCTTGAATAATAACGGCCTTGCGCCGCCAATAAACAGGAGGTCCCATGATTAAGCGCCAAGTGATTTTGATCATCTCCTTTTCCGGAATTTTCGGCATCATCCTGGGAGTTCTGGGTGTATCGCTGGTGTGGCTCCAGACCAATGCCACCTTCCCTAAAGCGGATTCAGTGGCCAGGACGGAAGCCAGCATCGTAAAGAATATCGCGCTGCTGGAACATCTGCGCTCGGGCCGCTATCAGGACGCGACCCGACAGGTCGAAGCATGGCTGGACAACGATCTGGTCGGTGCGGGTGAATACGTGCGCGCCGGTGGAGAATTCAGCGTGAGCACCGTGCGAGCGATAGAGTCGGAGCGCAAGGCACGGCAAGCATCCGGCTACGAGCCGGAAAATGAAAGAATCAACGCCGCGGTGCAGGCCACGTTCCGCCAGGTAGCCGGCCCTGAAACTGAAACACACGCCAGATCCTCCCTGCCCCTGAGCAACATACGCTAACGCAGCCCGGGCAGACTTGATCCACGCAGGGTGGGCGGCATGCGCCCGCCCTGCGTTGATGCCGCCCTGTGCGCACACCACTGCCGATTCCCCGCACCAAGCTAGCCATCGTTTCAACGCAGCAGTAAAATATCACCGGGCATTTGCGCTGCATTGCCGCGCCCATATTATTACAAGGTGATCGAAATGAAAGCTAAACTCCTATCCGTATTTTTCCTGGTGGCGCTGGGCGCAAGCGCGCTGGCCCATGCCCAGGATTTCGGCAAATGGACGGTGGTGACCGACGACAAGACCATGATGTACGCCATCGTCTTCAACGACAGCGGCGCGCTGTTCGGCCAATACTGCTACCCGGAAAAAGGCTCCTGCCTGTGGCTGATCAGCGCCAGCACCTCGTGCGAAAAGGACCACAAATACCCGGTGCTCGCCAATTCCGACGGCGGCGCGGTTCCGCTGACCCTGCAGTGCCAGGGCTCCATCGGCGGCAAGGGCCCGGAAGCCAAGTACGCCTATGTTTTCACCGACTTCGATGAGGTCAGCAACCTGGTGAAGAACGCCACCCGCATCGGCTTTGCCGTGCCGCTGCAGGCAGACCAGTTCAAGGTGGTGCGCTTCGAGGTGGATGGTTCCGCGGCAGCGCTTGCGGCCATGCGCAGCAAGGCTTCCGCCGCAATGGACGAGGGCAAGACCAAAAGCACCCGGGACCAAACGCTCTGAACTGATTCAGGATAAATAAAAAAGGCGGGCACAGCCCGCCTTTTTTGTCCCTATCGCAGCCCTAGCTCGCCACCACGATCTTGGAGAAGCGGTCGTCCACCTGCCGCAGCCTGTCGGCCAGGGTGCGCAGGAAGGCCAGGTTGAAGCTGAGCTGGCAGTGGTCGGAAGTGCGGATCAGCATTTGCGGCGAGATGCGCATCACGGTCACGTCGGAATTGGCGGTGATGGTGGCGGAGCGCGGCACGGCCTTGCCGCTGATATAGGCCATCTCGCCGAACGAATCGCCCTTCTGGATCACGTTGAGCAGGCGCGGGCCCTTGGTGACGCCGACGGTGCCCTCGACCAGGATGTAGAAGTCATCGCCGAATTCGTCCTCGCGCAGCAGCACGGTCTTCGCCGGATGCTTGGTCCATTCGCCGATGCGGATGATTTCCCACAGCTCGGTGTCGGTGAATTCCTGGAACATCTCCATTTCGCGCAACACGGTGAATTTCTCCGTATCGCCCATGCCTTCCTCTTCATGCGTCATGCCGGGCAACTGCCCCGCCGCTGCGAGGTCATTGCCGAACTCCTTCCAGTCCTGGTAGCGTTCGGCCTTGCTCTTGCGCATGGCGTGCAGCACGATTCTTTCCAGCTCTTCCGGGATTTCCGGGCGCAGGCTGCGCGGCGTGGCATATTGCGCATTCAGTATCTGGTAAAACAGGCCGGTCAGGTTTTTCGCGGTATAGGGCAGGCGGCCCGTGAGCAGGCTGTACATCACCACGCCCAGCGAATAAATGTCGGTCTGGTGGGTGAGCAATTCGCCGGCGATCTGCTCGGGCGACATGAATACCGGCGAGCCGATGTCGTTGATCTGGGTCTGGTCGGGATTGCTCATCACGATGGCCGCCCCCATGTCGGAGATCTTGATCTCCCCTTCATCGGTCAGCAGCATATTGGCGGGCTTGATGTCGCGGTGGATCACGCCGTTGAACTGCGCGTAATTCAGCGCGCGGCAGCACTTGAACATGAGCTCGATCACGCGCGGAATCGGCAGCAGGCTGTCCGGCTCGGTGTAGCGCTCCAGCGTGCCGCCGCTGACGTATTCCATCGCCACGTAACAGTCCTCGCCTTCGACCACCGCGTCGTAGATCGCGATGATGTGCGGGTGCGACAGCTTGCCCGCCAGCGAAGCCTCGTTGAGCAGCTGCTTGCGGTGGATGGGCCCGGTCTTGGGGTCCTTCAGTATCTCGGGCTTCATCACCTTGAGCGCCACCATGCGCCCGGCGAAAGGATCATAGGCCAGCCAGACCACGCTGGTCGCGCCCTGCCCCAACTTCTTGACTATCTCGTACTTGCCGATGAATTTCGGCTGATCCTGGTGATCCATTTCGGTTCTGCTTCCCGGTGTGTGCGGCGACAGCCGGCCGTACCGGATGCCTTGCGCGAATGTAACGGCATTTTCGCATAAAACCGCGCCTTGCACGCGGGGATGTGGGGGCAGCACGGCCAGCCCGCCACCCCTGCCGCCCCCGGAACATTTCTACCGCCGCAAGTTCATTCTTTGATTTTACGGAGGTATATCTTTCTCGCCCTAGGGGGGCTTTGTCATCAGGACGGGACGGTTTTTCAACGGACTGTTCCCTGCATTGAGCTGGTTCTGCCGCCATCTGCCTTACCCTGGCGCGGCACGTTTTCGGGATAGTGATAATAGAGCCGGTTCAGGTAGCGTGCCACTGAAGTGATGTCGTCCTCGCTCCACTTGAGCTCATTGAATCTCTCCCAGTGGCGCACCCAGGAGCGCAGGGCGGGCCAGTCCTTGGCCAGCGTCTTGTCGCGCCAGTGTACACTGGAATTATGGCAGGTGCCGCATTGCGCCGCGTACAGCACTTCGCCGCGATCGGCATCCGGGCCGGGCATTTGCTCTGCAGCTACAGGCATGACGGAAAAAGCGAACAGCAGGGCAAGCACATATCTGGACATTTTTCCCTCCTCATGAGTGTCGGCAGTATACGCCCGGCCTGCAGGCACAGCCAGCCCGGATTACTGTGTAATGGCTATGCAGGACGGCCGGTAACAGAGGGATAGTGGCGCCATGAAAGGAGACCACGCCATGCGTAACTCAAAGCCCGCGCGAAGCACCTGCACGGGTATGCAGGCCGCTAGTACTTGCGCACCAGCCCCACCAGCACGCCGAAAATCTCCAGCGTGCCCTGCGGGCGGATGATGGGGAAGGCGGGGTTGGCGGGCAGCAGCACGTATTTGCCGCGCTCGCGGGAGAGGGTCTTGAGGGTGAATTCGCCATCGACGATGGCGACCACGATGTCGCCCTCCTTCGCCAGGTGGCGCTTTTCCACGATGGCGACGTCGCCGTCGTGGATGCCCGCGTTGATCATGGAATCGCCTTTCACCGGAATCATGGTGGTGAGCGAGGGCGTGGTGATGAGCATCTCATCGATCAGGTAATAATCGCCCGAGGTGGCCGTCACCGAGATCGGCATGCCTGCCTGCACCGCGGATTCGGCCAGCGGCCGCGCGAAGAACTGGCGCGTGGGCACCCAGACGCCTTCGGGCGTGCGCTCGACGAAGCCCGCCTTGGCGAGCCGGTCCAGCACGGCCTTCACCCAGGATTTGGAGGCGATGCCCAATATCGTGCACAGCGAGGAATAGGAGGGAATGCTCTTCCAGTCGGCGTAGTAATCCTGCAGCTTGGCAAGATATTCCGCGTCCCGTGCGCTGGCTTCGGGGGCGCGGCTTTCGGTCGCATCGGTGTCGAAATCACTCATGGCGCTTACTCCAGAACGAATGTTCTAATATGGTAGAGAACGATGGTTCTGGTGTCAAGCGCCCATGACCGCTCAGCAAAATATGGGTAAACTTGTTCCAACCGGACAAATGAAAAATGACCACCTCCCGGCATGAATCGAAGTCCATCCAGGGCCGTGCCATCTCGGGCTACGTCAAGCCTGGGTTTGAAGCGGTGCGGGAAGCCTTCGTCGAGAATTTCGAGCGCCGCAACGAGCTGGGCGCCGCCTGCTGTATCTACCACCGCGGGGAAAAAGTCGTCGACCTGTGGGGCGGTGTCAGGAACGAATCTACCGGCGCACCCTGGGAAGAGGACACGATGGTGATCGTGTTCTCGACCACCAAGGGACTGTCCGGCCTGGCCATGGCGCTGGCCCAGTCGCGCGGGCTGTTCGACTACGACGCGCGCATTGCGGAATACTGGCCCGAGTTTGCCCAGCAGGGCAAGGACCAGATCACCGTGCGCCAGCTGCTGGCGCACCAGGCCGGTCTTTATGCATTCGAGGAACTGGGCGATCGAAGCATCATCGCAGACCTCGACCGCCTGGCAGCGATTCTCGCACAGCAGAAGCCGGCGCATGCGCCGGGGGCGAGGCAGGTCTACCACGGCATGACCCTGGGCTACTACGAGAGCGAGCTGTTGCGCCGGGTGGACCCGAAACACCGCAGCCTGGGGCAATACTTTCAGGATGAAATCGCCACGCCGCTGGGGCTCGATTTCTACATCCGCCTGCCCGAGGAAATTCCCGACAGCCGGCTGGCCACCCTGCGCCAAGCCAAGTTCGGCCTGTCCGCGATCTGCAGCGTGCCCTTCCCGATGTTCCTCGCGGGGATGAACCCGCGCTCGGAGTTTCGCAGGTCGCTTGCGGGCTCAACGTTTCCCCTGGACCCGGTGCGGGTGTATGCCAGGAACTTTGAGGTTCCGGCGGGCGGTGGCGTGGGGACGGCGCGCGCCATAGCCCAGGCATACAGCGTATTTGCCAGCGGCGGAAAAGAGCTGGGCCTGCGCGAAGAAACGCTGCGCCAGCTCATGGCGCCGCCTGTCGCGCCGCTGGAGCGCATTGCGCGATGGAGCCCCCAATTCTCGCTGGGCTTCATGAAGCCCAGCCCGGGCAACGCATTCGGCTCCCCTGCCGCGTTCGGCATGCGCGGGACCGGCGGTTCACTGGGATACGCCGACCCGGAAGCCCAGCTGGGATACGGATATGTGCTCAACGGAATGGATTGGTATCTGGAAGACCCGCGCGAGCTCGCCCTGCGTACCGCGATGTATCGCTCGATAGGCCAGGGCATCCGCTGAGTCTTGGGCGGCGGACGAGTGATGCCCGCTTAGCGGGGGCAGCGTGCAAAGCAACAGCCTGGAAATGGAGGGGCGGCGATGGGTATCGAGGACGGCGAGATTCGGGCGCAGGGCGAGGAGCTCTTCCGGCTGATGGAGACCGGAGCGCCGGCGCTGTTCGACAGGAAGCGCTGGGAGGGCATGCTGATCAACCTCGCCATTTCCGACCCGGAGCTGAAGGTGCGGCTGTTCCGCTTCGTGGACGTGCTCCCCACCCTTTCCACCCCGGAGCAGCTAGCCTCGCACATCCGCGAATACTTCCTCGACCCGGGTTCGACTGTCCCGCCCCTCCTCAAGAAGCTCCTGGGTAGCGTCGAATCGCCGCTTGCGGCCGGGGCCGCCGCCGCGCTGGTGCGGCGCAACATCGTATCCTTTTCGCGCGCCTTCATCGCCGGCGAAACCGCCGCGGAAGCGCTCCCGGCCCTGCAAACACTGTGGCGCGCGGGAGACGCGGCGACGGTGGACATCCTCGGCGAGGCGGCGCTCTCGGAGCCGGAGGCGCAGGAATACCAGAAACGCTACCTGGAGCTGATCGCGGCATTGGCTGCGGAGATGGCGGGCTGGCCCGCCCTTAGCCCAGAGCGCGACCGGATCGCGCGCGAGCAAAAGCTGCCGCGCCTCAACGTGTCGGTCAAGGTGAGCTCGCTGTTCTCGCGCATCGGGCCGGTGAACCACGAGGAAAGCGTGGCGATGGTCAAGGAAAGGCTGCGCCCGATCTTCCGCGCCGCGCGGCAGGCGGGGGGCGGCGTCAACCTCGACATGGAGACGCACCACCTGAAGGACATCACGCTGGAGGTCTTCACCGGGCTGCTGGAGGAGCAGGAGTTCGTGGGCTGGGCAGGCGCGGGCATCGCCGTGCAGGCCTACCTGAAGGACACCTGGGACGACCTGCGGCGCCTGATCGAATGGGCGCAAGGCCGCGGCCAGCGCATCACGCTGCGCCTGGTGAAGGGCGCGTACTGGGAGCACGAGGTGGCGACGGCGCGCCAGAAGGGATGGCCGCTGCCGGTGTATGCCACCAAGGCCCACACCGACTGGAACTTCGAGCGCTGCGCCGATCTCCTGCTCGCGAACAGCGCCAGCATCACCCCGGCGCTGGCCACGCACAACGTGCGTTCCCTCGCCGCCGCCATGATCGCGGCGCGGCGCCACCAAGTGGACAAGGACGCCTTCGAGTTCCAAATGCTCTACGGCATGGCCGAGCCGGTGAAGCGGGCGGTGAACAGCATAGGGTATTCAATCCGCGAGTATGCGCCGGTGGGCGCGCTCATCCCCGGCATGGCCTACCTGGTCAGGCGCCTGCTGGAGAATACCTCGGACGAGGGATTCCTGCGCAAGGCCTTCGTGGACAGGGCCGAGCGCGACCTGCTCCTGGCCGCGCCCGAACCCTGGCCCGGGGAGACGCATGCGGCCCGGGTTGAAGTGCCTGCCGCTGCGGGGAAGATAACGCCCTTCGCCAACGAACCCCTGCTCGACTTTGCGCGCAAGGATAACCGCGACGCGGTCCGTGCCGCCATCGAGCGGGTGCGCGAGCAACTGGGACGGCATTATCCAGCGGTGATCGGCGCGCGCGAAATACCGGGCAGCGACACTTTCTCCGCGGTGAACCCGGCGCGCCCGGCGGAAGTGGTGGGAGTCGTGGCTGCCGTCAGCCGGGAAGACGTGGCCGAGGCATTGGAAGCGGCCCGGCGCGCCCAGCCGGAGTGGGAGCGCACGGGCCCCGCCCAGCGCGCGGCGCTCCTGTTCCGCGCTGCGCAGCTTGCGCGGGAAAGGCGCCTGGAACTGCTGGCCTGGCAGATATTCGAGACCGGCAAGAGCTGGGCCGAGGCGGATGCGGACGTGGCCGAGGCAATAGACTATTTCGAATACTACGGCAGGCAGATGCTGCGCCTGGGCGCCCCGGTCAAGACCGGCGACGCACCGGGCGAGGACAACCGCTATTTCTACCAGGCGCGCGGCGTGGCGCTGGTGATCGCGCCGTGGAATTTCCCGCTCGCCATCTCCGCGGGCATGACGGCGGCGGCCCTGGTTGCGGGCAACGCCGTGCTCTACAAGCCTTCCAGCCTTGCGCCGGTGAACGGCTGGCAACTCTTCTCGCTGCTGCGCGAAGCCGGGCTGCCGGACGGCGTGCTGAATTTCGTACCGGGCCGCGGCGCGGCGGTGGGCGGCTGGCTGGCAGAACACCCCGAGCTGGACCTGATCGCCTTCACCGGCTCGCGCGAGGTCGGCCTGGGGCTCATCGAGCGCGCGGCGCGGCGCAATCCGGAGGCGCGCTCGGTCAAGCGCGTCATCGCCGAGATGGGCGGAAAGAACGCCATCATCGTGGATGCCGACGCGGACCTGGACCAGGCCGTGGCCGGCGTCATGCAGTCGGCCTTCGGCTACCAGGGGCAGAAATGCTCCGCCTGCTCGCGCGTGATCGTGCTGGACGGCTGTTACGAACGCTTTGTCGAGCGGCTTGCCGAGGCGGTGCGCGGCATCAGGGTCGGCGCGCCGGAAGACCCGGCGAATGCAATGGGGCCGCTGATCGAGGCGGGGGCCAGGGCGCGCCTGGAGCGCTATATCGCCCTCGCAGGCGCCGAGGGCCGCATTGCCGTGCGCGGCGAGGCGCCAGCGGAGGGGTGCTACGTCCCGCCCGTGGTGGTGACCGGCCTGCCCCGCGATTCCCGCGTGCTGCGCGAGGAAATCTTCGGCCCGCTGCTGGCGGTGCTCAGGGCAGTGAACATGGATGATGCGCTCGCCCTTGCCAACGATTCCGATTACGCCCTGACCGGCGGACTCTACTCGCGCAGCCCCGCCCACATCCAGAAGGCCGCGCGCGAATTCCGCGTGGGCAATCTCTACATCAATCGCGCCATCACCGGCGCCATGGTGGACCGCCAGCCTTTCGGCGGCTTCAAGATGTCGGGCGTGGGCTCCAAGGCGGGCGGGGCCGATTACCTGCTGCAATTCCTCGAGCCGCGCACGGTGACCGAGAACACCATGCGCCGCGGCTTCTCGCCCGACGTACTGTCGTGAGCGGCACCGCTGCGGGCGGATAGCGAGCGCTGTCCGGGCAAAAGGAAGTTGGCCTACCCTGCCCCGCTGTTTTCGGCAATAATGACCGAGGTTTCGTTAACAATCGGTTATCAGATGAGTGCTCACTTCAAGGGCGCAGGCCCCAGAAGCAATCTCTACAGCCAGTCCCGGTACAGCAACTGGACGCCCTACAACCCGTTCTATGCCGAAGGCATTGCCGCGTACCACAGGTTCCAAAACAGGTTGCCGAAGTCGCCCGCTTTCCCGCGCATCGTGAGCCTGCCGCCCCTGCCCGGCTTCATCCATCCCTGCAACCGCGAGCAGGTGGAGAGCCGCCTGGCCAAGATGCCGCCCGCGCACCTGGAAGGGCTGCGCGCCGTTTTCCTCCTGGCGGGACGGCGCAAGCAGGAACGCTCCTGGTACAGCGATCTGGCGTGCTATGGCTTCTACTGGAACGATTGCGTGTTTTTGTGCGCCCATCCGTTCAACCTGGGCGGCCACAACCTCGATTCGATCCGCGACTACTACCTCGACGACGTGCTGGTGCACGAGGTCGGCCACCACGTGGACCGCGAGCGCAACGCCCCCGACCGCAAGAAGGAAAACTTCGCCAATGGCTATGCCGAGCAGCAGCGCCGGTGAGGGCCGGGCATCGCAGTCGGGGCTATAATGCCCGCCATTCTCGGCTCGCCATTTTGGCGCGGCCGTGTTGTCTCAAATCAATCCTGCTTAACGGAGGTATCTCAAAATGAAGAAATTCGCGCTCGCCCTGCTGTCTCTGCTTGTACTCGGGCACATCGCCCCCGTTGCCGCGGACCCGGCCGCAACGGATGACCACGGCTGGTTGGTCGGGAAATGGGAGCTTACCCTTGATCCGGACGGCGGCAAGACCGACTGGCTCGAGTTCGGGCGCGATGGCAAGGCTGCCAGCATCACCTCCGACGGCAGGCGCATCCCCGGCGAATACGTGGTCACGGCAGGCAAGGTCCAGGTCGTTTACAGCTATCAGGGCAAATCCATTCCGCTTACCCTGAGCCACACGCCGGACAGGAAAAAACTGCTCCTGTATTCGGAGCGCACGCACAATACCTCGGAGTACCAGAAGCTGAACTAGCCGCCCAGCGGGGACTTCACCCGCCAAGGCGGCAACAGGAAGGCGCGGCCAGCCGCGCCTATGCCCGGCGGCAGCCGCCGGGCGCAGCGGCTATTCGGTCTTGCCGGAAAAGGCCGTATCGTTGAGCGCCACGAACTGGCGCGTCGACACGTCCTCGGGGTCCATGTAGTCGTTGGTCACTTCCCGCTGGTAAATCACTTCGTTCACCTTGCACCATTGTTCCCACACGGGCTGCCCCTTGCGCGAATGTCCCGGCAAGCCAGCCAGCCGGTATTGCTTGCCGCTGGCAGTGGTGACCGTCATGGTTTCCATCTTGAAATCCACGATTGGAGCGGATACGCAGCCTTCATCAATCGCGATGTCGTGCCCCCAGACATGGCGGCTGCGCGGGGCATTCCGCGGTATGACCTCAACCACCGTCCACCGGCGCACCGTGACCATGTGCGCACCACTTCCTATATCGCCATTCGACATTTCAGCCTCCAATTTGATACAGAAAACATTCCGCCCAGCATATGATCAACTGCGGTCCCGATCGTTTCGCACAGGCAAACATGATCATATTACAAAAATGACCTCCTTCAGGCAATGGGAATTGCTTGCACGCAACACCCCGACCCGCCCATCCAAGTACAATTGCCTTTCGATTGAACTTTATGCATGTGCCTGTGTCTTTTGCGGACTATGAAAAAAATTACCCTTGCCTCGATCTATTGCCTGATGTTGTTCACGGAAAGCGCCATTGCAGCTGGCATTTCCGGTGAGGGCGCGTCCTTTCCCGCATCCATCTACAAAGTATGGGGAAAAAACTTCAAACAGAAATCGGGGCTCGATTTCAGCTATGAGCCCTCCGGTTCCGGCAACGGCATCAAGCAGATTCAGGCGAAAGCCGTCGATTTTGGCGCCTCGGACAAGCCGTTAAAACCCGAGGAGCTCGACAAGGCCGGCCTGCTGCAGTTTCCAACCGTGGTGGGCGGTGTGGTTCCGGTGATTAATGTGGCAGGCATTGAATCCGGCACGCTGAAGCTGGATGGCCCGCTTCTGGCAGACATTTTCCTGGGCAAGATCACCAAATGGAACGATCCGGCGATCGTGGCGCTCAACCCGGGCATCGAACTGCCGAACGAGAACATTGCGGTGGTGCACCGCTCGGATGGCTCCGGCACCACGTTTATCCTCACCAACTACCTGTCCAAGGTGAGCGCGGAATGGAAAGCCACCATGGGCGAAGGCACCCTGGTGCCCTGGAGGGTGGGCAGCGGCTGCAAAACCAACCTGTTGATCCCCGTTTGCATGTACCAGATCAACAACTCCATAGGCTATATGGATTACGCCTATGCGGCAAAAGTTGGCATGAACATGGTGCAGATGAAAAACCGTGCCGGCCAGTTCATCACTCCAGGCGGCACGGCGTTCCAGGAAGCCGCCAAGCATGAAAGCTGGGAACAGGCTTCGCGCTTCTACGAGATACTGACCGATGAGCCCGGGGCCGCGAGCTGGCCGATCGTGGGCGCCACCTTCATCCTGATGCACAAGGTGCAGGACAAGCCGGAAACCGCACGGGAAGTGTTGAAGTTTTTCAGCATGGCCTACAGCCATGAGGGCGATACCGATGCTTCCGAGCTCGGCTATGTGCCGCTGCCGAATAAGCTTAAAGATCAGATACGCCAGGTCTGGGCGACGGAATTCAAGGACGCCAAAGGCAATCTCCTGTGCAAGGACGGTTGCGGTGTGCCTGCGCCAGCGCCAGCCGCTCCCTGAGCGCCCCTGACCTCCCTCCTCCGGCATCCGGGATGATTTCCGGATGCCGTTCCCGGGAAGCCCCCCTCAGGCCATTCCCGGCACAGTTTACGCCGCGCCATGATTCCGTAACACCATCCCTGTATATTTTCGCCTGCGGCTGTGTGAAAATCATCCCGTAAACGTAACCAGGGTGGCGAACCATGGATAATCTGATCGAGGTCAGCGACCTGCATTTTTCCTATGGCCCGCGCAAGGTGCTGAAGGGCATCAATCTCACCATTCCGCGCGGCAAGGTGATCGGGATCATGGGCGCCAGCGGCTGCGGCAAATCCACCCTGCTGCGCCACCTCACCGGCCAGCTGCGCCCGGCGCAGGGCAGCGTGAAATTCATGGGCAAGGTGCTGCACGAGCTCAGCGGCCGCGAGCTGTACCAGATACGCCGCAACATGGGCATGATGTTCCAGGTCAGCGGCTTGTTCACCGGCATGTCGGTTTACGAAAACATGGCCTTCCCGCTGCGGGAGAACACCAACCTCCCGGAAGAGATCATCCACGACCTGGTGCTGATGAAGCTGTACGCGGTGGGCCTGGAAGGCACCAGCCGCATGATGCCCAGCGAGCTTTCCGGCGGCATGGAGCGCCGCGTCGCGATGGCGCGCGCCACCGCCACCGACCCCGCGCTGATCATCTACGACGAGCCCTTCGCGGGCCTCGACCCGATTTCGCTCAGCACCATCGCCAACCTGATCCGCAAACTGAACGATGCGCTCGGCGTGACCTCCATCGTGGTGACCTACGACCTGTTCGAATCGCTCAAGATCGTGGATTACGTGTATTTCCTCAACGACGGCAATATCGTGGCAGAAGGCCAGGTGGCGGAAATGATGGAGTCGGATGACCCCTTTGTCCGGCAGTTCCTCCACGGCGAGCGCGACGGCCCGATCCCGTTCCACTATCCGGCACGCCAGCCTTACATGGAAGGCCTGGACCCTCCACAGGCCTGATCAATAATCGCGCGCCAGGTTCTCGAAGCGCGTGTATTCGCCGCGGAATGCCAGCGCCACCATGCCGATCGGGCCGTTACGCTGCTTGCCGATGATGATTTCGGCCTTGCCCTTGTCGGGGCTGTCGGAGTTATACACCTCATCGCGGTAGATGAAGAGGATGAGGTCGGCGTCCTGCTCGATGGCGCCGGATTCGCGCAGGTCGGACATGACCGGGCGCTTGTTGGGGCGCTGTTCCAGGCCGCGGTTGAGCTGCGACAACGCGATCACCGGCACCTGCAGCTCCTTGGCCAGCGCTTTCAAGGAACGGGAAATCTCGGATATTTCGGTGGCGCGGTTTTCGGTCGCCTTGGTCGAGGTGCCGGTCATCAGCTGCAGGTAGTCGATCACGATCAGGCCCAGGCCGTTGTTCTGGCGGTGCAGCCGGCGCGCGCGCGAGCGCAGCTCCAGCGCGTTCAGGCCCGCGGTTTCGTCGATGAAGATCGGCGCTTCGTTCAGCCGCCCCAGCGCATGGGTCATGCGCGACCAGTCTTCATCCTGCAGCCGCCCGGTGCGCAGGTTGTGCTGGTTGAGGCGCCCGACCGAGCCTATCATGCGCATCGCCAGCTGCGTGCCGCCCATTTCCATGGAGAAGATCGCCACCGGCTTGTTGCTGTCCAGCGCCACGTTTTCCGCGATGTTGATGGAGAACGCGGTCTTGCCCATACTGGGGCGCCCGGCGACGATGATGAGGTCGCCCGCCTGCAGGCCGGAGGTCATGCTGTCCAGATCGGTGAAGCCGGTGGCGATGCCGGTGACTTCGCTCGGGTCATCGCGCCCGTACAGGGTCTCGATGCGCTCCACCACCTTGGTGAGCAGCGGCGGGATGGGGATGAAGCCGGCGCGCCCGCGCTCGCCCGCCTCGGCGATTTCGAATACCTTGCTTTCGGCCTCGTCCAGCAGCTGGTCGGCATCGCGCCCGGCGGGGTTGAAGGCGCTGGTGGCGATCTCCGAGCCCACCTCGGCCAGCTTGCGCATGATGGCGCGCTCGCGCACGATTTCGGCATAGCGCCGGATGTTGGCGGCGGAAGGCACGTTGTGCGCCAGCGAACCCAGATAGGACAGCCCGCCCGCCTTGTCCAGCTCGTTGTTGCCTTCCAGCGATTCGGCGACGGTAATCACGTCCACCGGCTTCGCCTGGTCGCACAGGCGCGCGACGTGGCGGTAGATCAGGCGGTGTTCGTTGCGGTAGAAATCCTGCTCGCCGATGAGATCGGCCACCTTGTCCCAGGCGGTGGAATCCAGCAGCATGCCGCCCAGCACCGATTGCTCGGCCTCCACCGAATGCGGCGGCAGCTTGATGGCATCAAGCTGGGGGTCGGGGCTGACGAGAGACAGGTTTTGCATGGGGGAATTGCGCTAAAGCCGGAGGGGGATTTTACTACGCAGGAAAACAAAAATGGGCTGCGAAGCAGCCCATTTTTTTACTGCAATGCTTACAGCAGCTTACGCGGCTTCAGGCACCACGGAAACGGTGATGCCCGCCACCACGTCCACATGCAGCGCAATGTCGATCGGGTATTCGCCGATCTGCTTGATGTGGCCGCTGGGCATGCGCACCTGGGACTTTTCCACGCTGATGCCTTGCTGCGCCAGGGCCGCC
>DATDDB010000130.1:0-22570 GCA_036524005.1 Gallionellaceae bacterium
AAGCTGAAGGAAGCCATTGGCACGGTCATCGAATATCTCGACCAGGGCAAGCTGCGCGTGGCGGAGAAGATCGACGGCCAGTGGGTCACCCACCAGTGGCTCAAGAAAGCCGTTCTGCTGTCGTTCCGCATCGAGGACAATTTCTTCATCAAGGGCGGCTTCACCAACTATTACGACAAGGTGCCGTCCAAGTTCGCCGATTACAACTCCAAGGATTTCCGCGAAGGCGGCTTCCGCGTGGTGCCGCCCGCCTCCGCGCGCCGCGGGGCGTTCATCGCCAAAAACGTGGTGCTGATGCCTTCCTACGTGAACATCGGCGGTTATGTGGACGAAGGCACAATGGTGGACACCTGGGCCACCGTGGGCTCCTGCGCCCAGATCGGCCGGAACGTGCACCTCTCGGGCGGTGTCGGCATCGGCGGCGTGCTGGAGCCGGTGCAGGCCAACCCCACCATCATCGAGGACAACTGCTTCATCGGCGCGCGCTCGGAGATTGTCGAGGGCGTGATCGTGGAAGAAGGCTCGGTCATCTCGATGGGTGTGTTCATCGGCCAGAGCACAAAGATTTACGACCGCGAAACCGGCGAAGTGCATTACGGACGCGTCCCGGCCGGCTCGGTGGTGGTCAGCGGCAGCCTGCCTTCCAAGGATGGCTCGTACAGCCTGTATTGCGCGGTGATCGTCAAGAAGGTCGACGAGAAGACACGGGGCAAAGTGGGCATCAACGAGTTGTTGCGCGGCATCTGAACCAGGGCAGGATAGTCACTTCGGGAGATTGCGATGATCATTACCCCATTGTTGAAACTGGCCGTCGAAAGGAACGCATCAGACCTGCTGTTTTCGGTGGATGCGCCCATCAATATCAAAATCGACGGCATCGCCAAGCCGATCAACGACCAGAAGGTTGATTCGGAATCTGCCAGGCGCATCGCCTATGAGATGATGACGCCGGACCAGATTGCCCAGTTCGAACGTGAAATGGAAATGAACTTCTCCTTCCGCGTTCCGGATGTCGGCAGCTTCCGCGTCAACGTGTTCATGCAGCGCGGCGATGTTTCCATGGTCATCCGCTATGTGCGCGCCAAGGTGCTCAAGGTGGAGGAATTGAACCTGCCCATCGTGCTGAAAAACCTGGTCATGGAAAAACGCGGCCTGATCCTGGTGGTAGGTGCCACCAGCTCGGGAAAATCAACCACGCTGGCCTCCATGATCGAGCACCGCAACAGCATGACGACCGGCCATATCCTGACCATCGAGGACCCGATCGAATACATGTTCAAGCACAACAAGTCGATCGTCAACCAGCGTGAAATCGGAGCCGACACCCATTCCTACGAACAGGCGCTGATCAGCGCCATGCGCGAAGCGCCCGATGTGGTGATGGTCGGCGAAATACGCGACCGGGAAACGCTCAAGCAGGCGCTGATCACCGCGCAGACCGGCCACTTGTGCCTTTCCACGCTGCATGCCAACAACAGCTACCATGCGCTGAACCGCATCATCAACTTCTTCCCCTACGATGCAAGGGCCAGCATCCTGTCCGACCTTTCCATGTGCATGCGCGCGGTCATTTCCCAGCGCCTGATACGCAACACTCAAGGCAGGCTGCAGCCCGCGGTCGAAGTGCTGATCAACAGCTCCCTGATCGCCGACCTGATCAAGAAAGGCGAAATCGAAAAAATCCGTGACGCCATCGAGCAAAGCGTGTCGCCAGGTTCTCAGACTTTCGAGCAGGCTCTGTATCAGTTGTACAAAAAGGGGCAGATCACCAAGGAAGAAGCCCTGCGCAATGCCGATTCCGCCAGCAACCTGTCCGCCATGATCGACTACTCGGAAACAAGCAAGATGAAGGCCTACAATCCGAACGATCCGGCCAACCAGCCGCCTATTGCCAGGACGCAATCGGCTGACTTTGGCGCCATCAAGCTCAACATCGACGGCACCCCGGGCCAATAGGCATACATGACATCCAAAGTAATTCTGTACGGCATCCCCAACTGCGGCACGGTGAAAAAAGCGCGTGTATGGCTGGAGGCACATGGCGTGGACTATGCCTTCCACGATTTCAAGAAGCTGGGCGTGGATGAGCCGCTGGTGGCGGGCTGGATGAAACAGGTGGGCTGGCAAAAAGTCCTCAAAAAGACCGGCCCGACCTGGGGTCAGCTGCCCGATGCAGTGAAAAATTCCATCAAGGACGATGCCAGCGCGCTGAAACTGCTGCTGGAAAAGCCCAACATCATCAAGCGCCCGGTGCTGGAAAAGAACGGCAAGGTGCTGGCGACCGGCTTTGACGAAACCGATTATTCAAAATTGAAACTATGAGCAGTACTTTAGAACTCGCCAAACAACTTATTTCCCGCCCCTCCCTCACCCCCAAGGACGAGGGCTGCCTGGATCTCATCGGCGCGCGCCTGAAACCTATGGGCTTCAAGCTTGAGCTGATGCGCCACGGCGAAGTGGATAACCTGTGGGCGCGGCGCGGCACCAGTGGACCGGTGGTATGTTTTGCAGGGCACACCGACGTGGTGCCCACCGGCCCGGTTGAAAAATGGCACAGCGCCCCCTTCACCCCGACCGTGCGTGACGGCATGCTGTACGGGCGCGGCGCATCGGACATGAAAGGATCGCTGGCGGCCTTCGTCACCTCCATCGAGAAATTCGTCGCGCAAAACCCTCAGCACAGAGGCTCCATCGCCCTGCTGCTCACGTCCGACGAGGAAGGCATCGCCGTGGACGGCACGGTGCGCGTGGTGGAAGCGCTGCAGGCGCGCGGTGAAAAGCTGGACTATTGCATCGTAGGTGAACCGACTTCCGTTACCAAGATCGGCGACACCATCAAGAACGGGCGGCGCGGCTCACTCTCCGCCACGCTCACCGTGAAGGGCGTGCAGGGCCACATCGCCTACCCGCACCTGGTGAAAAACCCCATCCATCTGGCCGCACCAGCCATCGCCGAGCTGGCGGCGACTACCTGGGACAACGGCAACGAATACTTTCCGCCCACCTCCTGGCAGATCTCCAATATCCACGGCGGTACCGGGGCGACCAACGTAGTGCCGGGCACGGTGGAAATCCTGTTCAATTTCCGCCACTCCACCGCCAGCACGGTGGAGAGCCTGAAGAGCCGCGTCCACACTATCCTGGACAAGCACGGCTTCGAATACGACCTGCAATGGGAGCAGTCCTCCGGCAAGCCCTACCTCACCCCGCGCGGCGACCTGGTGGATGCGGTGAGCGCGGCAATCAAGGAGGTCGCCGGAATCACCACCGAACTATCCACCAGCGGCGGCACGTCCGACGGGCGCTTCATTGCCGACATCTGCCCGCAGGTCATCGAGTTGGGGCCGCTCAATGCCACCATCCACAAGCTCAACGAGTGCGTGGCGGTCGCCGACCTGGATGCCTTATCTGAAATCTACTGCGGCGTGCTGGCCAGGCTGCTGAAATAATAAACGGGGCTGCCGACCAAATAATGGACACCAAAGACTATTTTCCCGAAGCTGCCGGCACGCTCAAGACCGTGCGCGATTGCCTGCGTTTTGCCATCAGCCGCTTTAACGAGGCCGGAATTCATTTCGGACACGGTAGCGACAACGCCTATGACGAGGCGGCCTACCTCATCCTGCACACGCTGCACCTTCCGCTAGACCGCCTCGACCCATTCCTCGATTCCGCCCTGACCCAGGCCGAAATCAGGGAACTGCTGACCGTCATCGGCCAGCGCGTGGACAAGCGCCTGCCCGCGGCCTACCTCACCCACGAAGCCTGGCTGGGCGGTCACCGTTTTTATGTGGACCAGCGCGTCATCGTGCCGCGCTCATTTTTTGCCGAACTACTCGACGAACAGATGGTGCCCTGGATAGACGACGCGGACAGCATCACGCGCGTGCTGGACCTCTGCACCGGCAGCGGCTGCCTCGCCATACTGGCCGCCCTGGCCTTCCCCAACGCCACAGTGGACGCGGTGGACATTTCGCGCGATGCGCTGGACGTGGCGCGCCGCAACGTGAATGATTACCAGCTGCAGGACCGGGTGCACGTAATCGAATCCGACCTGTTCGCCAAACTGGGCGGACAGGAATACGACCTCATCATCAGCAACCCGCCTTATGTGAATGCCGAATCGGTCGAGGCGCTGCCGCCGGAATATCTGCACGAACCCCAATTGGCCCTGGGCAGCGGCCACGACGGGCTGGACGCCACGCGCGCCATCCTGAAACACGCCGCGAAACACCTGACCCCGGACGGCGTCCTCGCCGTGGAAATCGGCCACAACCGCGCAGCGCTGGAATCCGCCTACCCCGCCCTGCCTTTCACCTGGCTGGAAGTGGAGGCAGGCGAGGATTTTGTGTTCCTGATGCACCGCGAAGACTTGCCAGATCACCCGTAAATTGCCGCATTCGCAACGCTTCTTGATGATCTGACCCCATGGCGGTTGAACACTACGAGAACTTCCCCGTCGCATCAATTTTGCTGCCCAGAAGATTGCGGCGGCCGGTGGAGATCATCTACCACTTCGCGCGCCAGGCGGACGATTTCGCCGACGAGGGAGATTTGCCCAATGCAGAACGGCTGGCTAAGCTTGATGCTTTCCGCGCCGAGTTGCATCGCATCGGCAATCAGGAAGAGCCGCGCACCCCGCTGTTCCGCGACGTGGCCGGCATCGTGGCGGAATTCGGGTTGCCGCTGCAATTGTTTCATGATCTGCTCGATGCCTTTTCGCAGGATGTGGTGAAAAAGCGCTACGCGAATTTTGACGAGGTGCTGGACTATTGCCGCCGTTCCGCCAACCCGGTGGGCCGCCTGCTGCTGCATTTGTACGAAGAGGCCACGCCGCAGAACCTCACCTACTCCGACGCGATCTGCACTTCATTGCAGCTCATCAATTTCTGGCAGGACGTCAGGAAGGATTACGCCATAGCCCGCGTCTATCTGCCGCTGGACGAGATGGCGCAGTATGGCGTCACCGAGGAATCCATCGCCCATGGCCGCGCTGATGCAGCCTGGCAGAAATTAATGAAATTCCAGTGCGGCCGCGCCCGCGCCATGATGCTGGGCGGAGCCCCCCTGGGCAGCATCCTGAGCGGACGCATCGGGCTGGAGATGCGCATGATCATAGCCGGCGGACTGCGCATACTCGACAAGCTGGAAGCGGTGAACTACGACATGTACAACCGTCGCCCGGTGCTCACGCCGGTGGACTGGGTTATCATGCTGCTCAAAAGCGCCCCCTTTCGTTTCTGACATGACTCCTGACGAATACTGCCAAGATAAAGCTTCCGCCAGCGGCTCCAGCTTCTATTACAGCTTCATGTTCCTGCCCAAGCACAAACGCCGCGCCATCACCGCGCTGTATGCCTTCTGCCGCGAGGTGGATGACGTGGTGGACGAATGCTCCGACGAAAACGTGGCGCGCACCACGCTGAACTGGTGGCGCAATGAGGTGGCGGCCATCTATGAGGGCGTGCCCCAGCACCCCGTGGGGCAGGCACTCAAGCCGCTGGTGCGGCAATTCAACCTGCCGCAGGAGCATCTGCTGGAGATCATAGACGGCATGGAAATGGACCTCACGCAGCATACCTACGCAGACTTCAAGGCGCTGCAATTGTATTGCTACCGCGTCGCCTCGGTGGTGGGGCTACTGGCGGCGGAAATCTTCGGCTACACCGACCGCAGGACGCTGAAATACGCGCATGACCTGGGGCTGGCCTTCCAGCTCACCAACATCATCCGCGATGTGGGCGAGGACGCGCGGCGCGGCCGTATCTACCTGCCGCTGGACGAGCTCGCGCAATTCGGCGTGCACACCAATGACATCCTCGCGGCGCATGAAACCGAGGGCTTCCAAAAGCTGATGCAGTTTCAGGTGGAGCGGGCGCAGCGCTTCTATGCGCAGGCGCTGGATCAGCTGCCTGCAGCCGACCGCAAGGCCCAGCGCACCGGCCTGATCATGGCGGCAATTTACCGGGCCACGCTGGATGAAGTGGTCGCCAGCGGCTGCCATGTGCTGAAAGAGCGCGTGTCGCTTGGGACAGGTTACAAGCTGCGGCTGGCATTCATGGCATGGCTCAGGAACTGAACGTAGCGGTTATCGGCGGCGGCTATGCCGGCATGGCTGCCGCGGTTGCACTGTCCGGGCGCGGCGTCCCGCTCACCGTGTACGAAAGCGCAAAGCAGCTGGGCGGGCGCGCGCGCGGCGTCCCCTGCGACGGACTCATGCTGGATAACGGCCAGCACATCCTGCTCGGCTGCTACCGCGAAACTCTGCGCCTGATCGAGCAGGTGGGCGGCGACATCGAGCGGGATTTCCTGCGCCTGCCGCTGCAACTCACGATACATGATCGCTTTGAACTCAAGGCACCCGCCCTGCCCGCCCCGCTGCACCTTCTGATCGGCCTGCTGCGGGCAAAGGGAATCACGCTCGCGCAGCGGATTGCCGCCGCGCGCTTCATGCTGGCCATGCGCCGCATTGGCTTACGCTTGCCGCAGGACGGCAGTGCGCTTGACCTGTTGCGTGCCCAGGGCCAGGATGAGGCGCTGATCCGCCTGCTGTGGGAGCCGATCTGCATTTCGGCGCTCAACACCCCGGCGGCCAAGGCTTCCGCGCAGGTGCTGCTGAATGTGCTGCGCGACAGCCTGAACGGCGCGCGCGCCGATTCGGAGATACTGCTGCCGCGCCTGGATTTCTCCGCGCTGTTCCCGGACCGCGCTGCGGAATATGTCAGGCAGCGCGGCGGCCGCGTGCTCACCGCTTGCGGCGTCGAAGCCATCATCCCGCAAGGAGATGAAATCGAGCTGGCCACCGCGCAGGGATCGCAGCGTTTCAGCCATGTCATCTGCGCCGCCTCCCCCGCCAATGCCGCGCGATTGTTGCGCGCGCTGCCCGAACTTGCCCCCGTTGCGGCAAAGATCGAAGCCTTGACCTTCCAGCCCATCTATACCGTGTACCTGCAATACCCGGAGCAGGTGCGCCTGCCCCATCCGATGCTGGGTTTCGACCGCTGCTTTTCCCAATGGCTGTTCGACAAGGGACAGCTCGCCGGACAGCATGGCCTGATTGCCGTTGTCATCAGCGCGGAAGGCGCCCATCAGGAACTGGATCACGAAGCGCTTGCACAAAAAGTGGCGCAGGAACTGCATGAACAGCTAGGCATCACGGAAGCACCGCTTTGGCATCAGGTCATCGCCGAAAAACGCGCCACTTTCTCCTGCGAACCCGGCCTCTCCCGCCCGGCGCATATCACCCCGCTTCCCCGTCTGCTACTGGCGGGTGATTACACGGCAGGGGAGTACCCGGCCACCCTGGAGGGGGCGGTATTAAGCGGCAGCCGTTGCGCAAATGATATAACCGCTGGACTCAGATCAGCCTGACAGAGCGGCGTTACCCAGCGTCGCGCTGAGGGACTTGCCCTGGTTGAGAGATTTCACCAGGCCTGCTATTTGATCGGCGGGGGCCGCGTGTCCGAAGAAAAATCCCTGTAAAACCTTGCAGCCGCTTTCGCGCAGGAATTCCATTTGCTCGGAAGTTTCCACCCCCTCGGCGACAATTGCCAGCCCCAGGCTGTTCGCCATGGAAACAATCGCTTTGGTGATGGCCGCATCGTCCTGGTTGCCCGGCAGTTCCTGGATGAAACTGCGGTCAATTTTAAGCGCGTGGATGGGAAAGCGCTTGAGATAGCTCATGGACGAATATCCCGTCCCGAAATCATCCACCGACAGCATGAAGCCCGCGTTTCTCAGCTCTTCCAGCTTGTCCACGGATGATTCCTTGCTCTCCATCAGCATGCTCTCGGTAATTTCCAGCTCCAGCATGTCCGGCGGCAAATCAAACTCTTTCGTGATTGCCAGTATGTTGTGAACCATACGATCATCGGCGAACTGGCGCCCCGACAGGTTGATGGCTATCCTTAAAGGCGTGCCTGAATCCACCCATGCCCTGGCCTGACGGCAGGCGGTGCGCAGCACCCATTCACCAATCGGGACAATGAGGCCGCTCTCCTCCGCCACCGGAATGAAATCGGAAGGACCCACCACGCCCAGATCAGGACGCGGCCAGCGTATCAAGGCCTCGACCGCAATGATCTTGCCGGTAAAGAGGTCAACCTGAGGCTGGTAATGCAGGACAAACTCCTTCAGCTCAAGCGCCTTGCGCAAGGCTGATTCCAAGGCAAGCCGCTTGAGGGCCTTGCCTTCCATATCCTGCTGGAACAGCTGGTAGTTGTTTTTTCCGCGGCTCTTGGCGTAATACATGGCCACGTCTGCGCAGCGCAGCAGCGAATTCATGTCCGGCGCATCGTCAGGATACAGGCTGATGCCGATGCTTGCTCCGATGTATATTTCGCTGTCACCCAGCCACATCGGCTGTGCCATTTCATTCAGCACTTTCCCCGCCACCACCGCCGCATCGCTGTGACCGGGCAGCTCCTGCAGGATCACGGCAAACTCGTCGCCGCCGATACGGCATACGCAATCACTGCCGCGCAGGGTGCCGGAAATTCTTTCGGACACGCTCTTCAGCAGCATGTCGCCGACATTGTGCCCCAGCGTATCATTGATGACCTTGAAGTTATCCAGGTCTATGAAAAGCACGCCGACGCGTTCCTTTTCGCGCGCAGCATCAGCAATCGCGTCTTCCAGGCGCTGGTTGAAATAATGCCTGTTGGGCAATTCCGTGACGTTGTCGTAATGGGCGATTTTCCGCAGTTTGTTGTCGTGCGCATCAATTTTTTCCAGCATCTGGTTAAAACCGGCGGCCAGATACCCGATTTCATCCTTGCCGAAATCATCGCTGCGCACGGAATAATCCTTGTCATCCGACACTGCATGCATCAGCTCATTCAGCCGGGACAATGGCCGGATGACGATGCGCTGGAGCCATGTGATGATGGCGAAAGCCAGCATCAACGCGATTGCGGAGGAGAGCATGATGGCGCCAAACGAGCGCCATATGCTTTGGTGTAACACATCCAGGTCCAGCCGGATGAACAGCGTGCCCCATTTCTGGCCGGATTTGCTGATCGGGCGCGCTATATCGAGGCTATCGGTTGTATAGGTAAACCCTTCCTTCTCGGGCAACGGCAGGTCAGGCAATGCCACATCGCGTTTGTAAGCGGCAAACAGGCTGCCGTCTGGCAGGTAGATCGCGGCCTGCCTCACGTTAGGCGAACTATGCAAGGCCTGCAGGGTTTCCTGGGCAATTCTCTGGTCATTCAGGGCAACAGCGGGCGCGCTATTGTCACTGACTATGTTCGCCTGGATCAGCAGATCATCTTCCAGTATGGTCCTGAATTGCCCATAGTGGTCCCTGATCACCAGCGCGGAGACAATAAGCACCGCCAGGAAATTGCTTCCCAGAAAAAGCCAGAATATCTTGGTCTTGATGGAGACATTCTGCAAAAATCTATTTTTCTGCTGGCTCATCTCCAGACCCCAATCCATACACCTTGCGTGCCAGGCGCAACAGCCTGGAGTTGATGATTATCCCCTCTCCCCTGGCCGCATCAACGTTGACATCGAACACCACCCTTTTTTCCTGGATCATCAGGTCGAGCACGACCCCCTTCTTGAGCCAGAGCTCGGATTCGGCCACAGTCAGCACCTGCTCGTCGCCGACTTCCGTCAACCAATCCTCAAAACTTCCGCTTTCCGACTCAGCTACAAACAGTATACGGCAACCTTCCGCTGAATCATCTGCAGTCAGGCGCCGTACCGTGACCTTGGAATTGCCAACGGGCTTGCCTTCCAGCATCGTGAAGTACTTCAGGGCATCTTCCGGCACGGCCACGCATAGCGTTAGCGATGTTCCCATGCTGCCTGGCCAGTCCAAAAAGGTAGCAAAGTTGTAGAGGAAGGCGCTCTTCAACTGGTATTCAGAAATGGGGGCGGCATGGCTAGCACCCGGAAGAATCAGGAGCAAAAACAGGCTAGCGCGGCATAGGCGAAAATACATACACTAGTAGGAGTATCCTGGTTTAGCCCGCAACAAATGCGAATCAGGCGGCCAGCTTGAAGAATATCTGTTCTTGGCAGTTCGGAGCCACGCACCGTTTTCCCGCTTCCATTTCGCGCGGGTTTCCACGCCGCGAGTGATGGCGCCAAGGTTGATATATAAAATTGGGTTCGCCGCACAAACAACCGCAGCCTTGCAACTCATTATTGTTGTTGCTCCCATAGATCCCCTTGAATCTATTTGCGGAATTGCACGATGTCCCTTCCGGACCCGTCAGCGCTTCCCTTTTCTGGCAGTGCGGCATGAATATTAACACACCTTGCGGATGCCACTTTCCATTCCCCACTATAGTGAAATGGTTATTGCGCAGGCACGAAACTAAAGAGCCGCTCAGCGGCGCAAGATTATTCAGCCTGGAGCGCCAAAGTCCCGGAGCGCCCTGCAATTTCTCCCATTATTACTTCTTTCACAGGGGGGGTGCTCTTGATGCTCTGGAAATACTGACGCATGGAAACAAGTTCGTAGCCCTGCGCTTTCCAGCCATCGAGAAGCAACTCGAACAGGGGCAGGAACTTTCCGCCTTCCAGTTCGGCATGCAGGGTAAACACATGTCCGGTAGGAGGCGGATTGTCGGTCAATTGCATCAAGTGCATCGCCAGGTTCTGCAGGGTAAAACCGTCGCGGTTGAGCAACTCGTCAAGAGTAGGCAGTGTGGTGGGAAGTTGCGGGCAGGCAATGATTTCGGCATCCCAGGCAGGCAGGAAGGGGTGCGTGCCACGCGTATCGGAGCTGTATTCGAAGCCCATTTGCTGCAGCAGGCGCAGCGCGTAGCGGTTGGTCTGCCATCCTGCAGCCGCATGCGCACGAGGCGGCTCGCCGAAAATTCTGGTGAAGCGGTCTACCGTGCGCTGCATTTCGCGCCGTGTCCATTCAGCCCCTTTTTGGGCTACATAATCCTGCCACAGGATATGATCATAGCAATGCACCCCCACTTCGAACCCGTCGTCGCGCACGGAACGCATGAGGTCGGCGCATTTGTGCCCGATGTCCGGTCCCGGCAACAGGGTGCCGTACAGCAGCGTCTTGATGCCGTAATGCTCCACCACCGAGGTGCGTGATACCTTGCCCAGAAATCCGGGACGGAATACGCGCTTGATAGCCCTGCCCGTATGATCCGGTCCCAGCGAGAAAAAAAACGTTGCCTGCGCGTTATGACGCTTGAGTGCTTCGACCAGCCGCGGCACACCCTCGCGCGTGCCGCGGTAGGTGTCCACGTCTATCTTGAGTGCAATCTGCTTGGTCATATGCTCACTTCAAAAAACCGGCTGCATGGCGCAAGCCTGACTGAAGATACAGTCCACGAAAACGAAAAGCACGAACAACACGAACCTCCTGCATAGCGTTTCGTGTCTTTCGTGCTTTCCGTGGACCAAAGAGTTGTTAAAGACTCAATCCACCAGGCCGCGCGCTTCCGCCACGTGACTGCGGTAGGCGTCGTATATTTTGCGCAGTGTGTCAGCCATGGTGGTGGTCGGTTTCCAGCCCAGTTCATCGCAGGTGTTGGTGATCTTCGGCACCCGGTTCTGCACGTCCTGATAGCCCTTGCCGTAATAGGCTGCGGAGGTGGTTTCCACCATCTTCACCTTGGCTGCGGAATCGCGGTATTCCGGATATTCCTTCGCCAGCTTGAGCATCATGTCCGCGAGGTCGCGGATTGCGTAGTTGTTGGAGGGATTGCCGATGTTATAGATCTTGCCCGTGGCAATGCCATTCTTGTTCTCGATAATCTTCATCAGCGCATCGATGCCGTCGTCGATATAGGTGAAGGCACGCTTCTGGTGTCCGCCGTCTACCAGGCTGATGTTCTCGCCGCGCAGGATGTGGCCGAGGAACTGCGTCACCACACGCGAGCTGCCTTCCTTCGGAGTATGGATGGAATCCAGTCCGGCGCCGATCCAGTTGAACGGGCGGAACAGGGTGAAGTTGAGGTTGTCCTGCATGCCGTAGCCCCAGATTACGCGGTCCATCAGCTGCTTGGAGCAGGAATAAATCCAGCGCGGCTTGTTGATGGGGCCGCAAATCAGCTCGGATTCCGCCGGGTCGAACTCCTCGTCGTGGCACATGCCGTACACTTCGGAAGTAGAGGGGAACACCAGGTGCTTGTTGTACTTGACGGCGGCGCGCACGATGGGCAAGTTGGCCTCGAAATCCAGCTCGAACACGCGCAGCGGCTGCTGCACATAGGTGGAAGGCGTGGCGATGGCCACCAGCGGCAGGATCACGTCGCATTTCTTGACGTGGTACTCGACCCATTCGCGGTTGATGGTGATGTCGCCCTCGAAGAAATGGAAGCGCGGCTTGCCGATCAGGTCGCGGATGCGGTCGGTGCTCATGTCCATGCCGTACACCTCCCAGTCGGTGGTGGCGAGGATGCGGTTGGACAAGTGATGGCCGATGAAGCCGTTCACACCGAGGATCAACACTTTTTTCATTTCCAGTTCCTTAACAATTGAATTCAAATCTGTTCATGCCGTACTGTGCTGCAAATTCCGCCGCACCCGTTTCCACGCCCTCCAGCTCGAAGCGCACCACACGCAGCAGGCCGCTGCCGCATGTGGCATAGGCCTTGCCGTCCTTCACGAAGAAGACGGGCTTGCCTTCCGCCGCGCCCTGCTCCGCCAGCGTTTGCCCGGCGACCAACGTCTGCAGCACGCGCATCGGCTTGCCCAACAGCTGCGTGGTCGCCCCCGGATACGGCGGCGCCACCGCGCGCACCAGGTTGTGTATCTGCTGCGCGGACTGCGACCAGTCTATGATACCGTCCTCAGCCTTGCGCCCGCCAAAGTATGCACCCTTGCTCAAGTCCTGCTTCACAGCCTGCGCCCTGCCTGCCAGCAGGCCCGGCAGACAGCCGTTCAGCGCCATCTCCGCGGCCACCGTCACCTTCTGGAACACCTCGAAGGCCGTGTCGTTGGGCAGAATGGGCACCGCCTGTTGCGCCACGATATCGCCGTTATCCGGCTTCTCCGTCATGTAGTGCAGGGTCGCACCGGTTTCCTTCTCGCCGTGAATTATCGCCCAATTCACCGGCACCCTGCCACGGTATTTCGGCAGCAGCGAACCGTGCATGTTCAGGCCGCCCTGCCGCGGTATCTCCAGCAATTCGCGCTTGAGCATCTCGCGGTAGTAAAAGGAAAAGAAGAAATCCGGCTGCAGGGCGCGGATTTGCTTGACTATCTCAGGCGCGTTCGGATTATCCGGAGTGATGGTTGGTATGCCATGCAACTCCGCCAGTTTCAGCACGCTTTCGAACCAGATCGTCTCTTTCGGGTTATCGCGGTGCGTGACCACCAGCTTCACGTCCACACCGTGGGCTAGCAGCACGGACAAACAGCGGTAGCCTACGTTATGGTAAGCAAAGACCACGGCACTGCTCATCGGCCAGCTCCCTGCAAACGAGCCAATGCCGCGAAGCTCATCGCGCCCGCACCTCGGCTGCGCCCACCTTGGCGGGATGGCACAGCACTACTTCTCATCGCGCTTTTCCAGTATGGCTTCCACCAGGTAGCGCGGGCGGTGGCGCACTTGCTGATAGATGCGCCCGATGTATTCACCCAGCAGGCCAATTCCGAACAGGGTGATGCCGATCAGCAAAAAAGCAATGGCGAACAGGGTAAACATGCCTTCCGCCTCAGGCCCGTGCACGATGCGGCGCACGAACAGGAACAGCACGAAGAACCCGGACAGCACGGAAATCGCGATGCCCAGCATGGAAAACATTTGTATGGGAACCAGCGAGAAGCCGGTCATCAGGTCGAAATTGAGGCGTACCAGGCTATACAGCGAATACTTCGATTCGCCCGCCGCGCGCTCCTCGTGCCCCACCACCACTTCGGCGGGATTGCGCGCGAAGCTGTAGGCCAGCGCGGGAATGAAGGTATTTACCTCATGGCAGGAATTGATCGCGTCTATGATGTGGCGGTCATAGGCGCGGAACATGCAGCCCTGGTCGGTCATCTTGATGCGCGTGATGCGCTCGCGCAGCCGGTTCATGGCGCGTGAAGCAACATGCCGCCACCACACATCGCTGCGCTGCCGGCGGATGGAGCCGACGTAATCATGCCCCTCGTCCATCTTCGCCAGCAGCAGGCTGGTGTCCTCCGGCGGATTCTGCAAATCCGCATCCAGCGTGATGATGCGCTGTCCGCGGCACTGCTCGAAGCCTGCCATGATCGCCATGTGCTGGCCGAAATTGCCGTTGAACAGCACCACCCGCGTCACGTCCGGGCGCTTCTGGAACTGCTCGCGCAGGATGGCGGCAGAACGGTCGCGGCTGCCGTCATTGACGAACACGACCTCATACGCGATGCCGAGCTTGTCCAGCGCGGGATACAGCCGGTCAAAAAGGGGTTGCAGCCCCTGCTCTTCGTTATAGACGGGGATAACGACGGAAAGTTGTGGATTAGCCATAGCCGCGCATTTTACCGCATCGGAGGGGGTTGGCGAAACTGTGTGGTTTGCTTCAGACACCCCGGATACCTGCCCGCAAGCGCTGACACCGCTCGTTCGGCCTGCCATCCCCCTCGAAAACATTGAATTCACGGCAGGGCGAGGGGCGCAACTCGTAGATGGTGCAGGCCACCTGTTTGCCCACCTCGCCGCTCAGGCAAACACAGCGCGGGGGGTTGTCGTTGGTGCCTTTCATGCAGCGCAAGTGCGCATGCACCTGCTCGGTAAGTGCCGCGGGGACAAAGCCCCCCGGCGCATCGTCGGCTTCGCCCCAGTAGAACGACACGCGGAAGTGGGCGCAGCAGGCGCCGCAGGACAGGCAGAGATTTCCGGTCATGTCCCCGGCAGAAGTTCTGCCCACAGGTCGTGCACGTCTGAATCCACCACCCTGACTGTAACGAACTCGCCCACTTCCAGTTCCTGCCCGTCGTCTATGTACACCATACCGTCTATTTCCGGCGCGTCGGCGGCGCTGCGGGCAATGGCGCCCTCCTCGTCCACTTCCTCGACCAGCACCTTAATCTCGCGCCCCACTTTGCGCGTCAGCTTTTCCAGGCTGATTTCTTCCTGCAACTGCATCAGCCGCGCCAAGCGCTCGTTCTGCTCTTCCGGCGGGACGTGATCGGGCAGGCCATTGGCGGCTGCGCCCTCCACCGGGGAGTAGGCAAATGCACCCACACGGTCGAGCTGTGCCTCTTCCAGGAAATCCAGCAGCTCTTCGAATTCCTCCTCCGTCTCGCCGGGGAAGCCTACGATGAAGGTGCTGCGCAGCGTGATGTCCGGGCAGATTTCGCGCCAGCGCTTGATGCGCGCCAGCACGTTTTCGCTGCTGGCCGGGCGCTTCATCAGCTTCAAAATGCGCTCGTTGGCATGCTGAAACGGAATATCCAGATAAGGCAAGATTATTCCTTCCGCCATCATCGGGATGACCTCATCCACATGGGGATAAGGGTAGACGTAATGCAGGCGCACCCAGGGTGACCCCCCTTCCGGCGTGCGCAGGCTGCCCAGTGCACCGGCAAGTTCGGTCATGCGCGTCTTGAGCGGCTTGCCGCCCCAGAAACCGGTACGGTATTTCACGTCCAGGCCGTAAGCCGAAGTATCCTGCGAAATCACCAGCAATTCCTTCACGCCTGCGTCCACCAGCTTTTCCGCCTCCAGCATCACCTCCCCCACAGGGCGGCTCACCAGGTCGCCGCGCAGGCTGGGGATGATGCAGAAGGTGCAGCGATGGTTGCAGCCTTCGGAAATTTTCAGGTAGGCATAGTGCTGCGGGGTCAGGCGCACGCCCTGCGGTGGCACCAGCTCGATATAGGGATCATGGGGTTTCGGCAGATGCGCATGCACTGCCTCCATCACCTCGGCCGTGGCATGCGGGCCGGTGACTGCCAGCACCTTGGGATGAGCCTCTTTTACCAGATTCCCCTTGGCCCCCAGGCAGCCGGTGACGATCACCTTGCCGTTTTCGGCCAGCGCCTCGCCGATCGCATCCAGCGATTCCTCCACCGCGCTGTCAATAAAGCCGCAGGTGTTCACCACCACCAGCCCGGCATCCTCGTAGCGACCGGTAATTTCGTAACCCTCGGCGCGCAGCCGGGTGAGAATCAACTCCGAGTCGGACGTGGCCTTGGGACAGCCGAGGGAGACGAAGCCTATGCGTGGAACTTGTGACATGAAGATAAACCGGAATGAGAAAACGCGTAATTATACCGTTGACCATGCATTTGCGGCCCGGTTCCGCGCTTGCGCCATTTTGCCCGCGCATGGGGGCCAGCCTTTACCTCGACTTATCCAGCAATATTTCGAGCCGCACGCTCAACATCCCGCTGGCCGTGAAATTCCGCGGCTGCGGAAAGTGCAATTGCGGGCTGATTTCCAGGTACATCCAGTCCCGGTGCAGGCGGTGGCGGTAAAGCATCAGCAGCACATAGTCGGTTACGTGAGCCTGCAGGTAGGCGTCGCTCACGCCGATGGCGCTGGCCTGGTACAGCATAGCGGTGCTGCCGCTCACGGTCTGGAACAAGGATAGATCCTGACGCAGGTCGAAGTTCTGCCTGTTGTTCAGCCAGGTGGCGCTGGTGGTGGCACGGAACAGGTAAGGTTCGCTCAAGGGGCGTTCGAAATCCAGCTGGGTGGTTTCACCCACACCCGTGGAGTTGAACCAGAACACAGTCTCGGCCACTTTAATACGCCATTGCTCGAGCGGAACCGCATAACTGCCGCGCGCGCGCAAGAAAGGCGAGGTGCTCAGGCCAGCAAACTTGATTCCCCCGTCCGTGCCGAGATGCCAACGATCGTCCTCTGATCTCAGTTCATGGCGCAAGCCGAAACCATAGCTTGAGGGAGAGCCGGCAGTGGCGGCAGGCTGGCTCACCTGCACCTGGTTGGATGCATTGGCAGCATTTTTGTCCGGGTCGGATTCGATCAGCAAGTGCAGGCTCTTTTCGGCACGCGGCAGATGCACCTTGGCCTTGCCCTGCCATACAAATCGATGTTCTCCGGTATAACCCATCACGCGCGTCCAATCAATCTGCAGCACACTGTCGTTGGATTCCTGATAGTTGCGGTCGTTGCCGAAAAAGCTGTCTATGCCGGTCACCAGGTTAACGAATTTATCTGACAGGTAATCGCGTGGCGCGTTCATCACATCCAGCGCAGGCAAAGGGGGAATCTCTGGAATCCAGGAAGACGCCGGCGCCGAGGCCGGCACAGGCGCCGGGGCGACAGCCGAAGCTGGCGCCTGTTGCGCCTGAGGCGATGCCGCAACCATTTCTGCACCGGATGCGCCCACTGGCAGCAATAATGCAGCCCCCATGGCGATCCCGGCTGCGCAGGTTAAGGGCGAAGCCATGTATTTCAGGCGGGGAACACCCCGGTGGACAGGTAACGGTCGCCGCGATCGCATACGATGAACACGATGGTGGCGTTCCGCACCTGGCGCGAGATGCGCAGCGCGACTGCCAGCGCCCCGCCGGAGGAGATGCCGCAGAAAATGCCCTCCTCACGCGCCAGGCGGCGCGTCATTTCTTCGGCATCCTGCTGGCTGACAAACTCAAGTTTGTCCACGCGCCTGGGATCGTAGATTTTCGGCAGGTAGGCTTCTGGCCACTTGCGGATGCCTGGAATCTGCGCGCCCTCTTCCGGCTGCGCGCCGATCACCTGGATGTTGGGGTTCTTTTCCTTGAAATAGCGCGAGCACCCCATGATGGTACCGGTCGTGCCCATGCTGCTGACGAAGTGGCTGATCTTGCCGTTGGTGTCGCGCCAGATTTCGGGCGCAGTGCCTTCGTAATGCGCGAGCGGGTTGTCGGGATTGGCGAACTGGTCGAGGATGATGCCGCGCCCGGCATCGCGCAGCTTTTCCGCCGTATCGCGCGCCAGCTCCATGCTGCCCTCCTTGGCCGTCAGCACCAGTTCAGCGCCGAAAGCGCGCATACTCTGGCGCCGCTCCACGCTCTGGTTTTCCGGCATGACCAGGATCATTTTGTAGCCGCGCATCGCCGCCGCCATGGCCAATGCAATGCCGGTGTTGCCCGAAGTCGCCTCGATCAGCGTATCGCCCGGCTTGATGTCGCCTCGCGCCTCGGCATGGGTGATCATCGAAAGCGCCGGGCGGTCCTTCACCGACCCGGCGGGGTTATTCCCTTCCAGCTTGGCGAGCAGCACATTGCTGGTATCGCCCGGAATGCGCTTGAGCCTGACCAGCGGCGTGTTGCCTACGAAATTTTCTATGGTTTGGTACATCGTGATCCTTCCTCAGGTATGCATATTAGCAAAGAACAATCTGCGCCGGATTGAGGAGCTGTGTTCGCCTGCTCATTCCAGCCAGATGAATGTCCCCATGCGCCCTGTGGCGCCATCACGCCGGTAGGAGAAGAAGCGCTCGCGGTCGGCATGGGTACACAGTCCTCCGCCATAAATTCGGGTAATGCCCAGCGCCAGCAAGCGCTGGCGCGCAAGAAGGTAAATATCAGCCAGGTATTTGCCCCCCGCTCCCGGAACGGAAATGAATGCTTCCGCGGCCTGCGGCTGTTTCGCCCCAAATGCTGCGCGCACTTCCGCTCCCACCTCGAATGCCGCAGGCCCGATGGCTGGACCCAGCCATGCCATCAGCTTTTGCGGCGGCGTATTCATGGCCTGCACGGTGTGCTCGATCACGCCCTCGCACAATCCGCGCCATCCGGCATGCGCCGCACCCACGACACTGCCGCCCTCATCGCATAGCAGCACGGGCAGGCAATCTGCCGTCATCACCACGCATACCGCGCCCTTCTGTGTAGCCACACAAGCGTCCCCCTGAGGCAGGCAACTGGCAGCATCTGCATTGACCACTGCCACCCCATGCACCTGCTTGAGCCATACCGGCTCGCCGGGCAACAGCGGGGAGAGCAGTTGGCGATTACGCTCCACAGCCAGTGGCGCATCGCCGACGTGGTCGCCAAGATTCAGGCTGTCATAAGGTGCTGCGCTCACCCCGCCCCGCCGGGTGGTTTGCAGCGCTTTTACCCGGGAAGGCGCCGGCCAGCCGGGAATAATGCAATGCTCAAGCAGACTCATGCGCGGCTTTCCTGATTTGTGCCAGCAATTGTTGAAAATCCTGCGGCAGGGGCGCCTGCCATTCCATCCATTCGCCGCTACCGGGATGCTCCAGTCCGAGCTGCGCGGCATGCAAGGCCTGGCGCGGGAACGAGGAAAGGATGGGACGCAGCTGCGGCGGACATTTTTGCGGCCCCTTGAGGTAAGTGTGGTCACCCACCAGCGGATGATGGATGGAGGCCATGTGCACCCGGATCTGGTGCGTGCGCCCGGTTTCCAGCTTGCAGCGCAAAAGCGTGCAGCCAGGAAAGCGCTCTTCCACGCTATAGTGGGTCACCGCGAACTTGCCGTGCTCACCCACCGCCATCTTGGTGCGCTGCGTAAGATGGCGGCCAACAGGGGCATCCACCGTGCCATTGCGCGCCACTTCGCCATATACCAGCGCATAGTATTCGCGGTGCACGCTGCGCGCCTGCAACTGGCGCACCAGCGCGGTTTGTGCGGTCAGCGTTTTGGCCACGACCAGCAAGCCGCTGGTATCCTTGTCCAGGCGGTGCACGATACCCGCGCGCGGCACTTCCGCCAGTTGCGGCGCATGATGCAGCAGCGCATTGAGCAGCGTGCCCTCCCAGTTTCCGCTGCCGGGATGCACCACCAGGCCGGCCGGCTTGTTGATGACCAGGATGCTGTCATCTTCATGCACGATGTCGAGCGCAATGTCTTCCGCCCGGTGCGGCTGTTCCGAAGGATGCGCCAGCGGCAACACTTCAACATGCTCGCCGCCCCACATCTTTTGCTTGGCTGTGGCCGCAGCGCCTTCCACTTTGACGTAGCCCTGGGCAATCCAGTCCTGCAGGCGGCTGCGCGAATATTCCGGCATCAGCCGCGCCAGCGCCTGGTCCAGGCGCAAGCCAGCGCAATCCTCGGGGATAGTTAACGCGAGCGGCGAAGTGTCAGGCGATGTATAATCGCGCAAAGTCATTCCGGATTCAGTCATGCGTTATAGTTTAGCCTTAATCCTGCTGCTTACGCTAACAGCTTGTGGCACCCCTCGTTCGCCATCCGTATCCAATATCGGCGAAAAATCATCCTCGCCCGATGCCATGTATGCCGAGGCCATGAACGACATGGCCAATCGCAGCTACGAAAGAAGCGCGAAAATACTTGAGTCGCTGCTTTCGAAATATCCCTATGGCCCTTATGCGCAGCAGGCCCAGATGGAGCTGGCTTATGCCTATTACAAGCACAATGAGCCAGATGCCGCATTGACTGCGGTGGACCGCTTCATCAAGCAATATCCGACCAGCCCGCATCTCGATTACATCCTGTATCTTAAGGGCGTAATCAACTTCAACTACGACCTCAGCATGTTCAGCGCATGGATACCGCGCGATCTCGCGAACCATGATCCGCAAAACGTGCAGGACTCCTTTGATGCATTCAAGGAACTGGTAACCCGTTTCCCCAACAGCATGTACTCGCCCGACGCCAGACTGCGCATGCAATACCTGGCCAACACCCTCGCACGCCACGAAATCGTGGTCTCCCGATATTACATGCGCCGGGGCGCCTATATTGCCGCACTGAACCGCGCCACTGCAGTGCTGAACGATTTCCCAAAAACGCCGCAAACCATGGAGGCGCTGGCGCTCATGGTGCAGGCCTATGACGCCCTGGGACTCAAGAAGCTGCGCGACGACGCGCAGCGCGTGCTCGACCGGAACAGCAAGGACCGGCTTCCGCAGACCGTCAAGCAGTGACGTCTGCGCCGGACACAGCCAGGAAAGCAGCATGAAATTCTGTCCTGATTGCGGTGCTCCGGTCGAAGTGCGCATGCCTCCGGACGACCACCGCGAGCGCCATATCTGCTCCGTGTGCGGGGCCATCCACTACTACAACCCCAAGCTGATCGTCGGCGCCATCCCCGAATGGCAGGACGGCCGCATCCTGCTGTGCCGCCGCGCCATCGAACCGAAACACGGGCTGTGGACCTTGCCCGCAGGCTTCATGGAGAACGGCGAAACCACCATGGAAGGTGCAGCGCGCGAAACCCTGGAAGAAGCCAACGCGCGCGTGGAAATCGGCGAACTCTATGCGCTCTACAACCTGCCCTATATCAGCCAGGTGCAGCTTCTGTTCCGCGCCAGACTGCTCGACCTCGACTTCAGCCCCGGCATGGAAAGCCTGGAAGTGGAACTGTTCGACGAGGGCGAAATCCCCTGGGAAGAACTGGCGTTCCGCCCCGTGCGCTTTACCCTGCAACACTACTTCGCCGACCGCAAAGCGGGGCAATTCAAGTTCCGCATCGAAAGCCTGCAGCCACCGAAGAGCTGAACCCCAAAGCCGGACTGGGACGTGGCATAGTCAACTGTCAGCTTCGTGTCCAAATCGGACATTAGCACTTCTCAAAGTGGACATTACCTACTACGCTTGCTCGCTAAGACAGGTCTATTATGGCGGGCCGGCCTTGCAACGCCAAAGAACGAATCATTTTGATGTGTTTTTCCGTTAACGCAGGAAATCGGCCCACCAAGTGTTCCACGGTCTCTCCTTGCTCCAGGCGGTACATCATGAACCCAAGGCTAAATCGGGTGCTTTTCAGCGTTGGGCGGCCCCTTTCGCTCATTTCGACCTCGTCGATCCATTCCGCACTATTGCTTACACTTGCCAGCAAACGGAAGTCAACATCGCGCCGAAACCCCCAGATCGCGTCGCGAATTTCCTCATCGGGAAGGGAATATTTTTTAACTTGTTTGCCATTCCTCATGTCCAGCTTCTTCCCGCGACGGCCCATTTCGCTGATGCTAGATATGGAAAAGGTCAGTTCCGGGTGAGCCTGCGAAAGCAATTTGAGCGTTTTGGGGGGGACGGAACCCTGCGAGGAAAATGCGATGCGAGTCACATCTGGCAACATTTCCACGAGAGACTCTTCGACATCATAGTCCATTCCCCAGTGTTCCTGGCACCAGGTCCGCTCATGTCCATGTCCATAGCGTTCCAGATTGGAGTGAAAGCGCTCGCCGAGCGGGAAGTACTGTTCCCCCACTTCCCCGAACGCATGAAAACATTCCAGAATATGCTCGCGCGATTCGAGCGGAAACGGGAACCCGCGTTCGTCCGCCACGTCCTTGAACATCCAGCGGCGCGCAAGCTTGGTCCAGTCGCCATACATGGCGTCGTACCCGTCTTCCACGAGGTTGCTCATCTCATACTTGAGCGCATCGGGAACCGGATCCAGCGAATCAAGCGAGAATCTTGAATTGGCAAGATGGCGACGCGAGAATTCCCGTAGTGCGTCATGCGATCCGCTAATCTCAAGCAGTGTATCGTAAACTGTCTGATGGGCCACTAAACCACCTGTTTTCTTGCCGTCTTGATAGTATTGGAGATCAATCGGTCAGGCGGATTGTTCCGCGAATTGGAGATCATCTCCTAACGTCTGCTCTTGGGACAGAGCTGCCTCGCGGCAGCCCATACTTACTTCCCGTTCATCACCGCGGTAAACCGCTCCGCCAGATCCGGCCGCCCTTCAAAACCGTCGAACCGCCCTGTCATCAGCTGGTCGAGCAGGTTGAG
>DATDDB010000131.1:0-1724 GCA_036524005.1 Gallionellaceae bacterium
GGCCTGCTGAAGAACCCGCTCAACTACGAACCGTTCGACCCCTCCGAAGTGGGTATGGCACACCGCATGGTGCTGGGCAAGCATTCCGGCACCAGCGCTGTGATCAAGGCGTATGCCGACATGGGCATTGCCCTGTCCCGGGCGGAGGCTGAGGTGGTGCTCTCCAAGGTGCGCGAATTTGCCCACCACACCAAACACTCGCCCGAGGCGGACGATTTGCAGCAGATATATTTTGAGACCGTGTCGTATACGGCCAGCCATTCGTGAGGGAGATAGCGGCGTGAGTGAAATCGTAAAAGCATTGGGCAAGCTGTCCTCGGCGGAGGAGTTTCTGGATTTTCTGGAGGTGGAATACGACCAGCGCGTGGTAAACGTGAACCGGCTGCACATTCTCAAGCGCTTCAACCAGTACATCGCGCGCCATGTTTTCAAGGGCGGCAGCGAGGCGGAGACCAGGGCTGAATACCGGGCGCTGCTGGAGCAGGCATACGCCGATTTCGTGAAATCGGATGCCGTGACGGAAAAGGTGTTCAAGGTATTCCAGGACGCGACCGGCGTGAAGACCTTCAGCGTGGACAGCCTGCGGGCATCAATGCCGGGGCGCAGCGATTAGAGAAGAGGACGAACATGATCCATATCGTGGTTTGCATCAAGCAGGTGCCGGACTCGGCGCAGATCCGCGTGCATCCGGTGACCAACACCATCATGCGCCAGGGTGTGCCGGCCATCATCAACCCCTATGACCTGTATGCGCTGGAAGAGGCGCTGCGCATCAAGGACAAATTCGGCGGCTTTGTCACGGTGATCACCATGGGCCCGCCGCAGGCGGAGGCCGCGTTGCACAAGGCGCTGTCGTTCGGGGCGGATGACGCTATTTTGGTGACGGACCGCGCCTTTGCCGGAGCCGATACGCTGGCGACCTCATTCGCGCTGGCTTCCGCCATCCGCCAGATCGAGAAGGGCATGCCGGTGGATTTGGTGTTCTGCGGCAAGCAGACCATAGACGGTGACACCGCGCAGGTCGGTCCCGGCATCGCCAAGCGGATGAACCTGGAACTGTTGACCTACATCTCCAGCATTGTCAGCGTGAATACCGACAAGAAAGAGATCGTGGTGCAGCGCCGTTCTGAAGGCGGCGTGCAGGTGCTCAAGACTCGCTTACCTTCTCTTGTCACCATGCTGGAAGGCAGCAACGAGATGCGCTTTGCCACCATGCCCAACATGATCCGCGCCGCGCGCACCACCATCAAGCGCTGGGACCGTGTCGCGGCGGGCATCGAGGACGTGACCAAGATCGGCTTGAAAGGCTCGCCTACCGTGGTGAGCAAGGTGTTTGCGCCCAGCCCGAAGACGGTGAAGGCGGAAATCATCCAGACCAACAGCGGCGAGCCTGAAGAAATGGCTGCCACGCTGCTGATGAAAATGTTCACCAAGTATCCGCATGTGCGCGAACAGCTCGAAAAGAGCGCGGGTTGAATGAGGACGAGACCATGAGCGAAGAAGTCAAGAAACCGGCGGGCAAGAAGAAATTCGAGCTGGACCCGAAACTGGCCGAATACCGCGGCATCTGGGTGTTCATCGAACACGAGCGCGGCACGCCGCATAGCGTGTCGTGGGAACTATTGGGCGAGGGCCGCAAGCTGGCGGACAAGCTGGGCGTGCAGTTGGCGGGCGTGGTGATGGGTGCGCCGGGCGAAGATGCGCGCCGATTCTGCCAGGAGGCG
>DATDDB010000132.1:0-15316 GCA_036524005.1 Gallionellaceae bacterium
CGCCGACATCGTCGCCCCTTCCGACATGATGGACGGGCGCATTGGCGCGGTGCGCGCCGCACTCGATGAGGACAAGCACATCTACACCCGCATCATGGCCTACTCCGCCAAGTACGCATCCAGCTTCTACGGCCCGTTCCGCGATGCGGTCGGCTCGGCGGGTAACCTGGGCAAGGGCAACAAATACACCTACCAGATGGACCCGGCCAATAGCGATGAGGCCTTGTGGGAAGTCGGCCTCGACCTGCAGGAAGGCGCCGACATGGTGATGGTCAAGCCCGGCATGCCTTATCTCGACATCGTGCGCCGCGTGAAGGACGAATTCAAGGCGCCCACCTTCGTCTATCAGGTGAGCGGCGAATACGCCATGCTCAAGGCCGCCGCGCAAAACGGCTGGCTGAACGAGGAAGCCTGCGTGCTGGAGGCGCTGCTGGCGTTCAAGCGCGCGGGAGCGGATGGTATTTTGACCTATTTCGCAATCGATGCGGCAAGGTGGTTGAAGGAGTCTAAATAGGGAGTTGGGGCGGGCTTTGCCCGCCATGCCAGGGGCATGCCCGGCGGTTTTGTCGCGCACCCAATTCCGTCAGGGTTCGCCAACACCCGCAAGGGGGGCGCCGGTGGGCACCCCGCTGCTACGCAGCGACCCTAGCGCAGGCTCACCACGAACGGGATAAATACTAACTCGCCAGCAATACTTCCAAAGCCGAAATATCGGCATGCGTATCCGGATGCCGCGCGCCGCTGTGGCGCGCATTCTCCGGCAGGACAACAATGTGGATCAGTGCGCCGGATTCGGCTCCGATGGTGTAGCTGGGTACGGTTTCATCGTGCCCGGCGATGCGCATTTTCCATTCACCGTCCTCGAATTCCATATCGTGCTTGAGCAGGAACAGCAGCACGGCCTTGGCATCGTCGGAAAACAGCATCAGGTTGATGTCTGAGTGCTCTCCCGCGGTGCCGGAGAGCACCGAGCCGGTGAGGTAAGGGTGGAAGGGCTCGAGCAGGCGCATGACGGCCAGTGCATCCTCGCGCAGCTGGCGCAGGATGTCGGGGTGGCTGTCCTGCTGGTACAGGGCGCGATAGGCGTGCAGCGCTTCTTCCACTTCCTGGTTGCTGGGCAGGTGGTGGGTGTCCGGTGCGCCGAGCTGGCGCGCGGCCTTGCGCTTGGCGTAGGCGAAATCGGTGATGTCGCCTTCGGCCATCAGCTTGGCGGCCTGCTGCGCGAGCTGTTCGCGCATCAGGTCGCGCTTCATGGCGGGACTCTTGGTCATATCAGAAAAGCTGTTCCTGCACGGAATCGGGAGTCTTGGCAGGATTTTCCTGTTGCTGTGCGCCCTGCTCCGGCGGCAGGTTTTCCTTGTAGAAGATCTCGGAGCGCTCACCGGCCGGGTCGCGCAGGCCGCTCGAGTTGATGCGCGCGGGCACGATGCCATCCGGCATTGTGTAAGCCGCTTGCGGCACGTTCTTCAGCACCGAGCCCATGTACGAAATCCACATCGGCAGCGCGGCGCCGCCGCCGGTTTCGCCGCTGCCCAGGGTGTGAGGGTTGTCGAAGCCGAGCCAGGCTATGCCGACGAGGGTGGGCTGGTAGCCGCAGAACCAGGCGTCCATGAAGTCGCTGGTGGTGCCGGTCTTGCCGGCCAGGTCCTGGCGCCCCAGGCTCATGGCCGCGATGGCGGTGCCATGGCGCACCACGTCCTGCATCATGTTGACCATGGTGTAGGCGTTCCGGACATCGATCACGCGCTCTGCGGTCTCGCCGGCTATGGTCGGTGCAGCTTTGTACAGCACGGTGCCGGAGGCGTCCTCGATGCGCTGGATGAAGTACGGCGTGACGTGGAACCCGCCATTGGCAAAGACAGAATAGCCTTCCAGCATCTTCATCGGCGTGACCGAGCCCGATCCCAGGGCCATGGTCAGGTAGGGCGGTTGCTTTTCGGCTTCGAAGCCGAACTTGGTCAGGTAGTCGCGCGCATATTGCGGGGTGATCGCCTGCAGGATGCGGATGGAAACCAGGTTTTTGGAGCGGATTAGTGCCTGGCGCATGGTGATCGGGCCGTCATAAGTGCCGTCGTAATTCTTGGGTTCCCAGGCTTCGCCGCCGGTCTCCGCGGTGTCGAACACCAGCGGCGCATCGTTGATGATGGTGGCCGGCGTGTAGCCTTTTTCCAGTGCGGATGAGTAGATGAACGGCTTGATGCTCGAGCCGGGCTGGCGCCAGGCTTGCGTGACGTGGTTGAACTTGCTGCGGTTGAAGTCGAATCCGCCGACCAGCGCATAGATTGCACCATCGCGCGGGCTGGCGGAAACGAAAGCCGCTTCAACCTGGGGCAGCTGTCCGATGCGCCAGGTTCCCTTGGCGTCCTGCTTGATGCGGATGATAGAGCCGACGCGGATGCGCTGGTTCAATGGCGCACTGCTGCCCAGGGAGGGCTTGGCGAGCGCCTGCTTGTCTGCCGCCATATCGACCACCTGTCCGCCCTTGGAGTAGACACGGATGGTCTTCTTGTCCAGGGATTGCACGATGGCCGGGAGCAGCCCGTTGCTTTCGTCGAATTCCTGCAGCGCCTCTTCCAGAGATTCTTCGTTGGCATCCTTGCCGAGGTCGGCATAACTTTCGGGACCGCGGTAGCCATGGCGCTCGTCGTAATCCTCGACGTTGTCGCGCAGCGCAGCGTATGCGGCAGCCTGGTCGGCCGCGCGGATGGTGGTGTAAACCTTGTAACCCTGGTTATAGGCCTCTTCGTCATAACGGTCGACCATCGCCTGGCGCACCATCTCGGCCAGGTAGTCTGCGTGGACAGCAAATTCCAGGCCGCCGCGCTTGGCGACGATGGGTTGCTGCTGGGCGGCGGCGAGTTGCGCATCGTCGATAAAATCCAGGGCGCGCATGCGCTTGAGCACGTACAGCTGGCGCTGCTTGGCCGCTTGGGGGTTGGCAATGGGGTTGTAGAGCGAAGGTGCTTTCGGCAGGCCGGCCAGCACCGCCATTTCGGCAACATTGAGCTGGGCGAGCGGCTTGCCGAAGTAGGCTGTCGCCGCGGCGGCAAACCCGTAAGCATGCTGTCCCAGGTAGATCTGGTTGATGTACAGCTGCAGGATCTCATCCTTGCTCAGGTTGTGTTCGATTTTGAAAGCCAGCAGGGTTTCGTTGAATTTGCGCGAGAACGTTTTTTCGCGGCTCAGGAAGAAATTGCGCGCCACCTGCATGGTGATCGTGCTGGCGCCCTGTTTGGTGCCACGCGAAATGACATTGGAGAGGGCAGCGCGCACCACGCCAATGTAGTCTACCCCGCCATGCTCATAAAAGCGCTCATCCTCGGCGGCGAGGATGGCCTTTTTCATCAGGTCAGGCACCTCGTCGATTTTGACCAGGATGCGCTTTTCCTCGCCGAACTCGCCTATCAGGGTGCCTTCCGCGCTGAAAATCTGCAATGGTCGCTTGGGCTGGTACTCGGTCAGCGCATCAAGCGAGGGCAAGGTGGGGTAGGTAACGATCGCTGCGAACAGCAGAATGAGGATGGGCAGCGATACGAGCGAGGCTGCAACTATGACCGGGTAAAACCACCGGCTGGAACGTATAGTCATTTTTTGCGGTAAACAGCGTTAGTAAGCAACGCGGGATTATATCGGCTTTGGCAGGAAAAATAACCCTTAACGAAAAACTTTACAAAAACAATAGTTACTGCTAGGATTTAAACCACTTTATACGAAAAGTCCCCAGTCGGCCCATGCTTAAGGATAATTTAGGCGCACTTGATTTTCTGAAAGCCAAAACTCCACCCCTGATCGGGGTGGATATCTCGTCTTCCTCCATCAAGCTGGTGGAGTTGGGTGAGTCAGCCAAGGGCAAGGGGTACGTGCTGGAACAGTACGTGATCGAGGATCTGCCCAAAGACGCGATCAGCGACGGCAACATCACCAATCTCGAGGCCGTTTCCGAGACGCTGCGCCGAGCATGGAAACGCATGGGCTCACGCATCAAGAACGTCTCGCTGGCGCTCCCCGCCGCTGCGGTGATCACGAAAAAAATCATCCTGCCTGGCGGCGTGCGCGAAGAAGAGCTGGAGGCGCAAGTCGAGGCGGAAGCCAACCAGTATATTCCTTTCGACATCGCTGAAGTCAACCTCGATTTCGCCGTCATCGGGCCAGCCCCGGGCAATGCCGAAGACATCGAGGTGCTGCTGGCAGCTTCACGCAAGGCCAACGTGGAAGACCGGGTTGCCGCCGCACAGATGGCGGGACTGAAAGTTCTGGTGGTGGACGTGGAGCCTTATGCGGCGGAAGCCGCGTTCGAGCAGATCACCCAGCAACTGCCCAATGGTGCGCAGGACCAGTGCATCGCGCTGGTTGACATCGGCGCGACCGTGATGAACGTCAACATCCTGCGCAATGGCCAATCGCTCTACATGCGCGACCAGCAAATCGGCGGCGCACAGCTGACCCAGCAAATCCAGGCCGCGTTCGGGCTGTCCGCGGAAGAGGCCGAAGAGGGCAAGCGCGAAGGCGGCCTGCCGGACAATTACGAAAGCGACGTGCTCACGCCCTTTCGCGACAATGTGGCGGCTGAAATAGCGCGCGCCATGCAGTTCTTCTTCACCTCGTCCCAGCAATACAGCGAGATCAACTACATCGCCCTGGCAGGCGGCTGCGCGACACTGGCGGGCCTGGAGGATGCAGTCGCCTCGCGCACGCAGGTCGGAACCCTGGTTGCCAACCCGTTCGCACAAATGAAACTGTCCAGCCGCATCAAGTCGCGTCAATTGCAGGCGGATGCGCCGGCATTGATGATCGCCTGCGGCCTGGCCATGCGCAGGTTTGACCCATCATGATACGCATCAACTTATTGCCGCATCGCGCGGAGAAACGCAAACGGCGCCAGGTCCAGTTTGCCTCTTTGTGCGTGCTGACCGTGATCGTTGCCGCGGTGGTGGTCGCCGCGGGCTATGGCGTCCTGAGTGCGCGCATTTTTTATCAGGACAAGCGCAATGATTTCCTGAAGCAGGAAATTGCCAAGCTGGAGAAGCAGATCGCAGAACTGGAGCGCTTGCGCGCGGATACCAAGAAGCTTCTGGCGCGCAAGGAGGAGGTCGAAAAGCTGCAAAGCTCCCGCGCAGATGTGGTGCACCTCATGGACCAGATGCTGCACATCATGCCCCCGGGAATTAACCTGAAGTCGCTCAAGCAGACCAGCACTCCTACGGGCAGCCTGATCAATATAACGGGCGTTGCACAATCCGATGCGCGCGTATCCACGCTCATGCGCGCAGTCGAAGCCTCGCGCTGGCTGGATACGCCTGTGCTGATTGACGTGCATGCCACAGGCCAGGGCAAGGACAGGGTAAACGAATTTACCATGCAGTTTAACCTGAAAAAGGGGGTGGAGTTGACGCCGCCGCCGTCCGCAGCTGCCGCTTCAGCGCCGGCCGCGGCTTCCGCCCCCATGGCGGCCTCGGCACCCGCAGCCTCTGCGCCGGCGGCTCACTCCGCTCCAGTTGCGTCCGCGAAGAAAGAGTAGGCACATCATGGACCTTAAAAAATTCTGGAGCGACCTGCAAAACGTCAACCCGAAAGATCCAGGTGGCTGGCCATGGGCAGTCAAGGGTTTGGCTTTTCTGCTGATATTCCTCGCGGTGATCGGCGGTGGCTACGTCGCGGTCTGGCAGGACCAGTGGGATGAATACAGCAGCAAGGTGGATCAGGAAGAAAAATTGAAAACCACCTTCCTGGACGACAAAAGAAAAGCGATCAACCTCGACCTGATCAAAAAGCAATTGAACGATACCAAGCAATCCTTCAGCGCGCTGCTCAAGCAGCTGCCCAGCAAGGCTGAAATGGACGTGCTGCTGTCCGACATCAACCAGGCCGGTCTGGGGCGCGGCTTGTCATTCGAGCTGTTTCACCCGAACAGAGAGGTCATCACCGGCGTGCTGACCGAGCAGCCCATCGCCATCAAGGTGACCGGAACCTATGACGACCTGGGCAAATTCGCCAGCGACGTGTCACAACTGAACCGCATCGTCATCCTGAACGACATCAACATTATTCCGGATCCCTCGGGCAACCTGGTAATGGACGCGACCGCGCGCACCTACCGGTACCGTGACGAGGACGAGGCAGCACAGAAAGCCGGGGTGAAGAAATGATCTCCAGGCGTTGGCTGCTATTGCCTGTCATGTTGACCCTGTCGGCCTGCGGGACGGAAGAATTCGACGACCTGCAGAAGTTCGTCAAGGAATCCGGCGCCGACATGCGCGGCAACATCGAGAAGCCTCCCGAAATCAAGCCGTACGAGCCATTCAACTACAGGAATCCCGACAATTTGCCTGATCCGTTCAGGCCGAACAAGCCGACCAAGCCCAAGGCTGTCGCAAGTTCGGATGGGCCAGCGAAGCATGACCCGGAGGATCTGGAAAACTACACCCTGGAGAGCCTGAAGATGATCGGCTACATCAAGATCCATGGGGTGGCCAATGCCGTGATTTCCTCGCCTGACGGGAAGGTGCACCACGTCCATGCCGGAAATTATATGGGCCAGAATTTCGGGAAAATCATTTCGATTACTGACAACGAGATCAGGCTTCAGGAAAAGGTGCTGGACAGCACCGGGGCCTGGACTGATCGTACCAGCACCTTGGAATTACAGGAATGACGGGGAGTGAATCATGAATAATCGCGCGATAGGCCGCACTATCAAGTTTCTGCTATTGGCGTGTGCCTTGCACGCCCTGCCCGCTCTTGCCCAGGGCGGCGCAGATGCGCAAAACAGCATACAGGCGCTGAATGTAATCGCCACCCCGGACGGCAAGCTGGTGCTGGCGGTAACCCTGAAAAATCCGCCTGCGGCTGTTCCCGGGCATTTTGCCGCAACCAACCCGGCACGCCTTGCCTTCGATTTCCCGGGCACTGCAAATGGCTTGGGCAAATCCTTGCATGACGTCAACCAGGGGGATGTGCGCAACATCAATATCGTCCAGGCCGGCAACCGCACGCGCGTGGTGGTCAACCTCGCAAAGATGGTGGCATACGATACCAGGGTGGAAGGCAACAACGTGATGATCACCCTGAACAGCCTGGCAAGCGCCCCGCCGACGGCTCGTTTTGCCGAAGAGACGCCGAGTGTTCAGGGCCACGCCCTGAAGAATATCGAGTTCCATCGCGGCCGCAATGGCGAGGGCCAGATCGTCGTCACCCTGTCTGATTCGGGCGTGGGGATAGACCTCAAGCAGGAAGGCAGCAAAATCGTGGTGGACTTCCTCAATACGAAAGCGCCGCGCAATTTGCAGCAAAAACTGGATGTGCTGGATTTCGCCACACCGGTTGAATCCGTCGATACCTTCTCGCAGGGTAACAACATTCGCCTGGTGATTTCCCCCAAGGGGCTGTGGGACCATTCAGCCTACCAGACGGACAACAGGTTTGTGGTCGAGATCAAGCCAAAAACGCCTGATGAAATCGACAAGAAGGACAGCAAGCCGGTTTACGTCGGCACCAAGCTGACCCTGGACGTGCGCAACATATCCATCCGTGACGCACTCAGCATCATCGCGGATTTTACCGGACTCAATATCGTTATCAGCGACAGCGTCTCGGGCAACCTGACCTTGCGCCTGAAGGACGTGCCATGGGATCAGGCGCTGGACATCATCCTGCAAAGCAAGGGGCTGGACATGCGCAAGAACGGCAATGTCATCCAGGTGGCTCCGCGCGATGAGATCGCCTCGCGTGAAAAAGTACAGGTGACCCAACAGTCTGAAATCGCCGACCTCGAGCCCTTGCATACTGAATCGTTCCAGTTGAGCTACCAGAAGGGCGAAGACATCGTCACCCTGATTTCCAGCAAGGACCAGCGCATTCTTTCCAAGCGCGGCAGCGCGGTGGTGGATGCGCGGACCAACACGGTATTCATCCAGGATACACCCTCCCGCCTGGAAGAGGTGCGCAGGCTGATCAAACAGGTGGACGTGGCAGTGCGGCAGGTGATGATTGAAGCGCGCTTCGTCTCGGCTTCGGAAAAATTCAGCCGCAACCTGGGCGGACGGCTGGGGTTTGCCAACTCCAACCAGGCTGCGCCCAATGCGGGCTTCCATGTCGGCGGCGGCCAGCTGGGCAATGCCACCGGCAGTGTCAACCTTCCGGGTGCAACCACCGGTTCCGGCGGCCTGACGTTCTCATTGTTCAATCCGGCCAACACCAAAACTTTGCAACTGGAGTTGTATGCCACCGAGATCGAAGGCACGAGCAAGAACATCGCCAGCCCGCGGGTGGTGACGGCGGACAACGTCCAGGCCAGCATAAAGAGCGGTACCGCAATTCCCTACCAGCAGGCAACCAGCAGCGGTGCGACCTCAGTGGCCTTCAAGGATGCAGTCCTGAGTCTCGAAGTCACCCCGAAGATTACGCCGGATGACCATGTCAATATGAAATTGACGGTCAGTCAGGACAGCGTGGGTACCGCCTTCGGTAGCGGCAGCGTACCCAGCATAGACACGAAAAAAGTGACCACCCAGGTTGTGGTTGAAAATGGCGGAACGGTTGCGATCGGCGGGGTATATACCCGGGACACCTCCAACGCCGACAACAAGGTGCCAATGCTGGGCGATTTACCGATCATCGGCTGGTTCTTCCGGGCCAACACGGTGATAGACAATAAAAACGAACTGCTGATCTTCATTACGCCCAGGATACTGAAAGATACCCTCAACGTGAATTAGTCGTCACAGGGCAACCTGGGATAAGGCCCGGTTATGCCGGGCCTTTTCGTTTCCGGCCGCGGCAAAAAAGGCATTTTCGGATACAATTCAGGTATGCAAATCGCCGCCTCCCCCCGCCCGAAACGCCAATCCGGCAACATTTTCCTGGTCGGCATGATGGGGTCCGGGAAGACGACCATAGGCAGGCTTCTGGCAAAGCAGCTGGGCAAGACATTCATCGATTGCGATGAAGAAATCCAGAAACGCACCGGCGTATCGGTTACGCATATCTTCGATGTGGAGGGTGAGGCGGGATTTCGCAAGCGCGAAGCGGCGGTCATCCATGAATTGGCGCAACTGGACAATATCGTTATGGCGACCGGAGGCGGCGCGGTTCTGGGCGAGGAAAACCGTGCTGAATTGGCGAGCAACGGCCTGGTGATCTACCTGAAAGGATCGGTGCACGATCTCTGGCAACGCACGCGCCATGACCGCAGCCGGCCGCTGCTCCAGACGGCCGATCCGCTGGCCAAGCTGAAAGAATTGTATAAACAGCGCGATCCGCTGTATAACGAAGTGGCGGATATGGTTGTTCTGTCGGGCAAGCAAAGCGCACAGCACCTGATCATGAAACTGCTGCAACAGCTGGAACAAGTTACCACAATGCAATCGATGACATGCAAACACTGACTGTCGGGCTCGCGGAACGCAGCTACCCCATCCACATAGGCAGCGGATTGCTCGGCAGCCCCGAATTAATGCGCCCTTATCTGAAATCCGGGAGGGCGGCGGTAATCAGCAACACCACGGTGGCGCCGCTATACCTGGACAAGCTGCGGACGACGCTGCAGGCCATTGCCGTGGAAGCAATCCCCATCATCCTGGCGGACGGGGAATCCCACAAGAACGCGGAAACCATGGGGATCATCTACGATGCCCTGCTGACGAGCCGCTGTGAACGCAATACGCCGCTCATTGCCCTGGGTGGCGGGGTAATTGGCGACATGACCGGATTTGCCGCCGCGACCTACCTGCGCGGCGTCCCGTTCATTCAGGTTCCCACCACCTTGCTGGCACAGGTGGATTCCTCGGTGGGCGGAAAAACCGGGATCAACCACCCGCTGGGCAAGAACATGATAGGCGCGTTTTACCAGCCGCAACTGGTGCTGGCCGACATATCCACCCTGAATACGCTGCCTGACAAGGAATTGAGCGCCGGCATCGCGGAAGTCATCAAATACGGATTGATACGCGACCTGCCATTTTTCGAATGGCTGGAACAAAACATGGAAAAGCTCCGGGCGCGCGATCCGGTCGCGCTGGAATACGCCATCGCCCGGAGCTGCAAGAACAAGGCGGAAGTCGTCGCTGCAGACGAACGCGAAAGCGGCGAACGCGCCCTGCTCAACCTGGGACACACCTTCGGTCACGCGATCGAGGCCGGCATGGGCTACGGCGCGTGGCTGCATGGCGAGGCCGTGGCAGCGGGAACGCTCCTGGCGGCTGACCTGTCGCAGCGCCTGGGCTGGCTGAGCGCAGAGGAAGTCAGGCGCATCGGCAAGCTGCATGAAAGGGCAGGCCTGCCTTCAGTGGCACCCGCCCTGGGCACCGAAAAATACCTGCAACTGATGGGGCTGGACAAAAAGGTTTCCGGCGGCAAGATACACTTCATCCTGCTCAAGGCGATCGGCCAGGCAGTGGTGAGCAAGGATGTGCCGGAAAGCCTGCTGCGCGAAACATTGGAGTTGTGCCGGGCATGACCAGTCTCGCAACCTATGCAGTCGATACGCACAATACGCGCGGACGGACCCTGCCCGAGGAGGCACCGGCAGGCCGCACCGAATTTCAGCGTGACCGCGACCGTATCATTCATTCCACTGCATTTCGCCGCCTGGAATACAAGACCCAGGTATTCGTCAACCACGAAGGCGACCTGTTCCGCACGCGGCTCACCCATAGCATAGAAGTGGCGCAGATAGCGCGTTCCATCGCACGGCGCCTGAGACTGAACGAAGACCTGGTCGAGGCGATTTCGCTGGCGCACGACTTGGGGCACACGCCGTTTGGCCACGCCGGACAGGATGCGCTCAACGAATGCATGAAAGATCATGGGGGATTCGAGCACAACCTGCAGTCGTTGCGCGTGGTCGACCTGCTGGAAGAGCGCTATGCCAATTTCGACGGCCTGAACCTGTGTTTCGAAACACGCGAAGGAATACTCAAGCATTGCTCGCGCAATCATGCCGCCGGCCTGGGGGAGATAGCAGCGCGCTTCCTCAACAACCGCCGCCCGTCACTGGAGGCGCAGATAGCCAACCTGGCCGACGAAATTGCCTACATCAACCATGACATAGACGATGGCCTGCGCTCGGGCCTGATCACGCTTGAGCAAATATCCGGCATCGGCATATTTCCGCGCTTTCTGGAGGCGGTGCGCAAGGATCATCCCGGGATAGCCGAGCGCCGCATGATCCATGAAACCGTGCGCCGCATGATCAACATGATGGTGAGCGACCTGATCCGCGAGACGGAAAACAACCTCAAACTGCACGAAATCCGCACACTGGAAGATGTGCATGCAGCGCCCACGGTGGTCGCGTTCAGCGCGGAGATGCAGCAGCAGAATCGCGCCCTCAAATCCTTCCTGTATACACAGCTATACCGTCACTACCGCGTGATGCGCATGAGTGCCAAGGCCCACCGCATCATCAGCGAACTATTCAATGCCTTCATGGCGGATCCGCGGCTGTTGCCCCCCCAGTACCAGCAAAGCGCTGACCGGCCGCGCGCCATCGCGGACTATATTGCGGGCATGACGGATCGCTACGCCATACGCGAACATCGCCTCATATTCTCGATAGGCGAAAACCTGACCTGATAAGGGCGGCTTGACCCGCGGCGTCGGCTTGGCTAAACTTAGTCGAGTTAATTAGTCAACCATAGGCATCACCATGGACACACAAAGCCTGATAAAACAGCAGATTTCCAGCCATCCAGTCGTGCTCTACATGAAGGGCACACCGCAAATGCCGCAATGCGGATTCTCTGCCAACGCGGTACGCATACTCAATGCGCTGGGCATAAAGAATTTTTTCAGCGTAGACGTGTTGCAGGATCCCGCCATACGCCAAGGCATCAAGGATTATTCGAACTGGCCAACCATCCCTCAGCTATATATCAACGGCCAGTTTATCGGCGGTTCGGACATCATGACCGAAATGTATCAGGGCGGGGAACTGCAGGAATTGCTGAAGGTATAAGCCTGAAGGCTAATACCTAAAGGGCTTATATAGGGTAGTCCAAAATATATAGGCCATTAGACATATATGCATTTGGCCGGGGAGCCGATATAGTTCGTCCGGGTGTTAGAGCTCCGGACTGGGAACAGTCCGTACTTTCTTACTCTCCTCCTACTCCGGGCGACCCCAAAGGTCGCCCCTTTTTATTCCACGCCGGGCTTTCGTGCCCAAGAACTATTGCCTGGATTTCAGGAGCCGGCGCGCATTTGCGATGGCAGCTTCCACCTGCTGCGGCGCGGTCCCGCCGGTGTGGTTGCGCGCGGCAAGGGAGCCCTCCAGGGTCAACACCCCATAGACATCGTCCCCGATCAGTGCAGAGAACTGCCTTAACTCATCCAGCTTGAGATCGCTCAAATCGCAGCCGCGCCCCACGGCCAGGCGGACGGCCAGAGCAACAGCCTCATGCGCATCGCGGAAAGGCAGGCCTTTCTTAACCAGATAATCGGCCAGGTCGGTGGCGGTGGCATAGCCCTGCAAGGCAGCGCTGCGCATGGCTTCTGGCTTGACGGTGATGCCGCCCATCATGTCGGCATAGATGCGCAGGGTCAGGGTGAGCGTGTCCACCGTGTCAAACAATGGCTCCTTGTCCTCCTGATTGTCCTTGTTGTAGGCCAGGGGCTGCCCCTTCATCAGCGTAAGCAAAGCAACCAGGTGGCCGTTCACGCGGCCGGTCTTGCCGCGCACAAGTTCCGGCACGTCGGGGTTCTTTTTTTGCGGCATGATGGAAGAACCCGTACAAAAGCGGTCGGCAATGTCGATAAATCCGAAGCGCGGGCTCATCCACAAAATCAGTTCCTCCGACAGGCGCGATAAATGGGTCATGACCAGTGCCGCTGCAGCCGTGAATTCGATGGCGAAGTCACGGTCGGAAACCGCATCCAGCGAGTTTGCACACACCCCCTCGAAAGCCAGCAACTCGGCGACATATTCGCGCTTGATCGGGTAACTCGTGCCGGCTAGGGCGGCGGCGCCCAGCGGCAGGCGGTTGACGCGGCGGCGGGCATCGCCAAGCCGCTCCGAATCACGCTGCAGCATCTCGAAGTAGGCCAGCAGGTGATGGGCGAAACTGACCGGCTGCGCCACCTGCAGATGGGTGAAGCCGGGCATCACGGTATGGGTGTGGTGCGAGGCGAGGTCGACAATGGCGGTCTGGAGATCATGGATCAAGCCGCGGATTTCGTCGATGGCGTGGCGCAAATACAACCGTACATCCGTCGCCACCTGGTCGTTGCGAGAACGCCCTGTATGCAGGCGCTTGCCGGCGTCGCCCACCAGTGCGGTGAGGTGCTTCTCGATGTTTAGGTGCACATCCTCCTGGTCAAGCGACCATTCGAAGTCGCCACTGATGATTTCGTTTTCGATCTGGCCTAGGCCGCGCCTGATGTCGGACAAATCCTGGGCGGAAATGATGTCACACGCAGCCAGCATTTGCGCGTGCGCCAGCGATCCCTGTATGTCGAACAGCGCCAGGCGCTTGTCGAAATCCACCGAAGCCGTATATCGTTTCACCAGTTCGGCAACCGGCTCGCCAAATCTGCCCGACCAGGCCTGTTTGTCATGCAACGTCATCGTCTCTTGTCCAGAATGTGAGTTGGCATTAAAGTACCATGCCATGCTTAGATCGCAGATTATAAGGCAAAATCAACCATATGACGCGCTGCCGGATTTCCGCAGCCTGGGCGTCCTGCTGCGCGCCGTGCTGCTGCTCAACGGCTTTGGGGTCTTCCTGGCCCTGTTGCGAGCCAATTCCTGGGAAAACATCCCAGAGCAGATCATGCAAATCGCGGCCAAGCTGGAGCCCGTCCTGCTGCCCAGCATGCTGCTGTTATATACTCTGAGCCCGTATCTTGGGCGCCTGTCCTACCGGCGCGGCGCGGCAGCAGCGGTAGCGGCGGTGGCCGCCGTCTCGCTGTTCGTGGTCAGCATAGGGGGGGTGCTTTACCTGCAGCCGAACGCACAAGGCAGCTTCGTGCTACTGCGTTATGTGTTCCTTGGGGCCGCCGGCGCGGCCCTGCTGCTGGCATACTTCAGGATGCGCGCCCTGCTGCTGTCTCCGGCCATCGACCAGGCGCGCCTGCAGGCCCTGCAGGCGCGCATCCGCCCGCATTTCCTGTTCAACTGCATCAACACCGTGCTGAGCACGGTGCGGGCCGACCCGAAGCGCGCCGAAACCGCCCTGGAAGACATGTCAGACTTGTTCCGCATGGCCATGGCGCATGTGGACAAACTGGTCCCGTTGAAAAGCGAGGTGGACCTGGCGCGCCGCTACCTGGCGCTGGAGCAAATGCGCCTGGGGGAGCGCCTCAGGGTAAACTGGAACACCACCGACCTGCCGGATGAAGCCATGGTGCCGCCGTTGATCCTGCAGCCGCTGCTGGAAAACGCCGTATATCATGGCATCGAGCCATTGGCCGAAGGCGGCGAAATAGACATCCAGCTGGGGCTGAAGGAAGGCGACATCGTCCTGGAAATCAGCAACCCGCGCACCGAGCCCGGCACGCACCACGTGGGCAACCGGCTTGCACTGGAAAACATTCGGGAGCGGCTGAGCCTGCTGTTCGACATCGAGGCCCAGTATTTTGTGGAAACCGGCCAGGATTTCTATCGGGTTAAAATCACCATGCCTTATGTTAAGGGGAATCAGGGATGAGCATAGTGGAATTGCCGCTGACGGTTTTTGTGGTGGATGATGAAGCGCCAGCGCGCAGCAGGCTCAAGGAGTTGCTCGCGGACTGCAATAGCCAGCTGCCGCTGGAATGCGTCGGTGAGGCGGGAAACGGAATCGAGGCGCTGGAAAGATTGGCAGAAGTGCACGCCGATGTGGTGCTCATCGACATTCGCATGCCGCAGATGGATGGCATCGAACTGGCGCAACACCTGCGAAAACTGCCAGATCCGCCAGCCATTATTTTCACCACGGCCTACGATAGCTATGCCATCAAGGCCTTCGAGCTGCATGCCATGGATTACCTGCTCAAGCCGATCAGGCTGGGCCGGCTGTTTGATGCGCTGACACACGTCCGGAGTGCCGTGCCGCCGAGCATCGAGGTGTTGCAGGACCTGCTTCCCGAGCCGCGCAAGAACCTTTCCATCCACGAGCGCGGCAAGGTCCTCCTCATCCCGATTGAAGACGTTATCTACCTGCGCGCGGAATTGAAATACGTCACGGTGCGCACGGTGGAGCGCGACTACCTCATAGAGGAAGCGCTCAGCATGCTGGAACGGGAGCACGCATCGCGCTTCGTGCGCATCCATCGTAACTGCCTGGTGGCAAAAGCAGCGATAGAAGGCTTTGAAAAGGTCACGGATGCAGAAAACGGGGAG
>DATDDB010000133.1:0-54062 GCA_036524005.1 Gallionellaceae bacterium
ACCGGGTCGTGGGTGGTGGCGATGTAGATTTTCGGGACATGGCGCTTGGGCGACGATTGCGCGTGGATGAATGCGCCGTCGTCCGACATCAGCAGCAGGCCGGTGGTGTCGTGGTCGAGGCGGCCCACCGGCTGCACGTCGCGCAGCCGGAATTGTTCGGGCAGGAGGCTGAGCACGCCGGGGTGATGGCTGGGCTTGCGCGAACATTCGTAATCGGCGGGTTTGTTCAGGGCGATATACAGGTGCTCCCGATACTGGTGGGTTTCGCCGTAAACGCTGAATTGCAGGCCGTCGGTTTCGATGCGGGCATTGCTGTCGGTGACGGCCTCCCCGCCGATGCTGACTTCGCCTTCGGCGATCAGTTCGCGGCACCACTTGCGGGTGCCGAAGCCTTGCGATTGTAAGATGCGGTCCAGTGTCTGCTTGGCCATGTCGGGTTGTGGTCCGGCTAATAACGGTTGCGGCGCGCGAGCGCCAGAAGGGGCGAGCCGATGTGGGCGGCATCGTAATTGTTTTGGCCGCGCAAGCCAAGCCCCGCTCAGTCCTGCGCCAGAACTATCTGCATTCGGGTATCCACCTTGGGCGCAATGCGCTATGCTTGGCGCGCCCTGCGCAGCTGGTTGCGGGGCGGCATTGCATTTGTTTTAAACCGCAATAATCGATTGAGCTTCTTTTGAAAAATAATCCTTATACCGTCGCCGTCATCGGCGGCGGCCCGGCCGGGCTGATGGCGGCTGAGGTGCTGGCTCAGGGCGGCGCGCGGGTCGAGCTTTATGACGCCATGCCCACGGCGGGGCGCAAGTTCCTGATGGCGGGCAAGGGCGGCATGAACATCACGCATGCCGAGCCTGCGGAAGCTTTTCTCTCGCGCTATGGCGCGCGCCGCGCACAGCTGCAGCCCATGCTGGAAAGTTTCGGGGCGGAGGCGTTGCGCGCGTGGGTGCAGGGTCTGGGCATTTCCACCTTCGTCGGCAGCTCGGGGCGCGTGTTCCCGGAGGGCATGAAGGCCGCGCCCTTGCTGCGCGCCTGGCTGCACCGCTTGCGCGAGGCGGGGGTGCAGTTCCACATGCGCCATCGCTGGCGCGGCTGGGCCGATGCCATCCCCGACAGCAATAACATTTCCCTGCGTTTCGATACGCCCGAGGGCGAGGCGGTTGTCCGCGCCGATGCGGTGGTGCTGGCGCTGGGGGGCGGCAGCTGGGCGAAGCTGGGTTCCGATAGCGCCTGGGTGCCGCTGCTAGCTGAGCGCGGCATTGCGGTTGCACCGCTGCGGCCCGCGAATTGCGGTTTTGATGTCGGCTGGAGTGCGCACTTCCGCGATAAATATGCCGGGCAGCCGTTGAAGTCGGTGAGCGTGAGCTTTGCCGATGCGGCGGGGAATGTTCACACCCGGCGCGGCGATGTGATGGTGACCGCGAGCGGGGTGGAGGGCGGGCCGATCTATGCCTTGTCCGCCCTGCTGCGCGACGAGATTGCCGCGCGGGGCGCGGCGGTCATAAACCTCGACCTGGTTCCCGGCAAAGACATGAAGCGCGTGATGGCCGAGGTGGGCCATCCGCGCGGCGCGCGCTCGATGTCCAGCCATCTGCAGAGCCGGGCCAATATCAAGGGGGTGCAAAGCGGCCTGCTGCGCGAGCTGCTGCCCAGGGAGGATTTCGACGATAGCGCGCGCCTTGCCGCCGCCATCAAAGCGCTGCCGCTGAAACTTGTCGCGCCGCGCCCGCTGGATGAGGCGATCAGCAGCGCGGGCGGCGTGGCTTTCGAGGCGCTGGACGGGCATTTGATGGTGCGCGCGCAGCCCGGCTTATTTTGCGCCGGGGAGATGCTGGACTGGGAAGCGCCCACCGGTGGCTACCTGCTCACCGCCTGCTTCGCCAGCGGGCGCTGCGCCGGACAAGGGGCGCTGGCTTGGCTCGCGGGCAGGCGCGCGAATCGAGCCGCGTAGCGTGTAAAGGGAACGGCCCCCCTTTTCTGCTAAGATTCGGCCAGCTTTTTCCTTTAGGAATTTAAACATGTCCAAGAAACTTTCCAGCGCCATCATTCTGGCCCTCGCCCTGGCCGCTTCTGCCCAGGCGGCAGACACGAGCGGCAGTTGCAAGCTCAAGGGCGGTTCCATTGTGCCGCTGCCTGCCGAGGCCTGCGCGAAGGAGGGCGGTGCGGTGGTTACTGCCGCTGCAGCGGCCGCATCTGCGCCTGCGCCAACCTATCAGCTGTCGGCCGATCCCAGGCTGGCGGCAGCCCAGAAGGCTGCCCTGGTTCTGCTGAGCAAGCCGGTGGTGGGCAAGATCACCAGCAGGGGTTCCCCGGAGGGGGTGGAGCGGTCGGCGAAGTTTGCCGATTGCACCATGACGGTGGAGGAGAATCTGCAGGTTGACTACGGCAATGTTTTATCGTCCCGGAAGATTTTCAAGATCAGTTCGACGGTCGATTTCCGCAATCTCCCGCGCGAACAGTTTGGCGAGCTGGGGGAAATCTCTTCCATGGGCGGCCTGCTCAAGGCATACGCGGTTTACCTGGAAAAGTCCAGGAAGCCGGGCGATTACCTAGCCATTTCAATATCCGATCTTTACGAAGGCAATTACAGGAAATTCAGGCCGGGGCAATCGGCATACTGGGATGCGCCGCGCGACGATTTCTGGATGGCCGATGAATACGGCTATGTGGTGGCGGACAGCATGGGTAATACCGCCACCAGCAAGGTCAGGATTTTGTATATCGTCAGCTCGGCTGACGATGCCGCGGCGCTGAAAAAGGCGTTCGATGAAATTTCCGCGGTGTGCAGGAAGCAATGAGCTAACGCCGATTGAGTGCTACGAATAAGACCATGCTTGCTTAACTGTCTTATTTCAAGGCTGAATGTGGCGGCTCAGGGATAACCCGTATTCCGCCGGATGGCCTTGCAAATTCAGGCTGGCTGGGGTTTACTGCGCCAAAATCTCTGTGGATGCCAGATTGTGACAGCTAATCCTGACTTTTTTCCATTCGCGGGCGCACCTGCCAGGGGCGAGGCGCTGCGCGTTCGTGCGCTGTATGAGCGTGCGCGGCAGGTGGTCATACTCGCGCCGTTAGGTACGCTGTTTATGGGCTGGGTCGAGAAAGATGCCGTCGGCTGGCCCTTGGTGCTGGTGTGGATGGTGATCAATTCCTTGATCGACACCGTGACTTTCCTGGTGGCCAGCCGTTTGCTGCGCCAGCCGCCGCCTGATGGGAAAATATCTTACTGGCACAACCGGCATGTTTTACTGCGCTCATTGCAGGGGTTGACCTGGGGGTCTGCCTGCTTGTTCTTCCATATCGGAGGCGCGGGCTCCTTTACCAACGATCTGACCGTGTTGATCGTGCTGGTTGCAGTGTCCGCTTCCAGTGTCGCCAATATGGCGCCTTCGTTTCGCTCGCTGGCGTGGTTCAGCGCCAGCATCAAGATCGTCCCTTTTGTGCAATATCTCTGGCTGGGAGATGCGCAGCATGTGGCGTTTGCCGTTGGCTTGTTCATCCTGATGCTGGCCGAGATGAAACTGGGGTGGGATGCCTGCGGGCAGTTTTCCGATGTCATAAACAAGGTTGTGCTCAATCAGTCCATTTCGCAGCAGCTGGAATTGCGTAATGATCAACTCGCGAAAGCGGTCCAGAAGCTGAATGTCATCGCTGCACACGATGACCTTACCGGCGCATACAACCGCCGTTTCATCGTAGGCCAGCTCGAGCGGGAGCATCAGATGTTCGAGCGTTATGGCAATGTGTGCAGCGTGGTGTTGCTGGATATCGATTATTTCAAGCAAGTGAATGACGGTTACGGCCACGCTGTGGGCGACGATGTGCTGGTTGCCTTTGTGCGTCGCCTGGAAGTCGAGCTGCGGCAGGGGGATTTTCTGGGACGCTACGGCGGCGAGGAGTTTCTGCTGGTGCTGCCGATGACTGATCTCGCGGCAGCGCTGCAACTCACCGAGCGAATACGCGCAATTATGTCTTCTGCTCCGATGGTTGTGCAGCCAGTACCGCTCTCGGTCACAGCCTCGTTCGGCGTGGCGCAAATCAGGCAGGGAGAAAGCGTGGATGGCTGGCTGGCTCGAGCCGACCATGCCCTGTACCGCGCCAAGGAGAGCGGACGCAACCGGGTTGAGCTGGCGGAAGTGGCGTAGCGCGGCGGGTACTTTCTCGCGCGCCTTGAATTTCAGCGCCTGGGATTTTGCGTGAACCTGATCACGCTTGCACCGGCCGCGCCCTTGCTGGAACAGGCGCCGCTGAAGTGGTCGTTTGTCCTGAGCTCCGCCTCATAGAGCTGGTTGATCACCTGCACGTAGTCCTTGTATTCCGCCATGGTGCGCGCGGTGAGGCCGCCCTCATTGCGCGCCAGCACATTCGCCCCTGCGGCCAGCAGTAACTCTATCACTTCGGCCTGGCCATAGCCTGCGGCCAGCATCAGCGGGCGCGTGCCATAGGAAATCTCGGTTTCAATTTCTGATCCGGCTGCGACCAGGATGCTGACGATCCCGGGAAAGCCGCGGTCGAGGCCGTAGTTGTAGATGGCCTTCATCAGGGCTGTCCAGCCTTGGGTATTCTTTGCGTTGACGTCCGCGCCGTGCTCGATGAGCGCTTCGACGATTTTCTGGTGGCCCAGGTTTGCGGCCAGCATCAGCGGCGTCATGTCTTCTTCGTTGCGGCCCTCGCACTCGGTGCCGGCTTGCAGCAGTGCCTGGACTTGGCCCAGGTTACCTGCCTGGATGGCTGCGAATAATGGGGTTGCCATGAGGACTCCGGGATGTGTGGATGAAGGCCATTCTAATTATGCCTGATAAGCATAGTCAACTATTTTCTCGATGGCTGGGGGAGATTCCGATTCAATTTTTGGCAGCCCAAGCTCTATGTACGGCAGGGTGAGCACCGAATAACCATACTCAGCGCATAAATATTAAGCATCTGCGCTTTGCGCTAAACTTGTTCCCCTTTCTTGCCGACTTAAGGAGACAGCCATGAACATGGACCCGATGGCGGAATTCAAATCCAAACAACGTGAAACCTGGGCGCTGGGAAATTTTGGCGAAATGGCGGTGTTCACCACGCCGGTGGCCGGGCATCTGGTGCGCTTTGCCGGAGTAAGGGGCGGCCAGGATGTGCTGGATGTGGGCACGGGCACGGGCGTGGTGGCGATCACCGCGCGCCGCCTGGGCGCCAATGTCGCGGGTTTGGACCTGACGCCGGAGTTGCTGGCGATGGCCAGGGTGGGGGCGGCGCTGGCCGGAAACGAGGATATTGCCTGGCACGAGGGCGATGCAGAGGCGCTGCCTTTTGCCGATTCATCCTTCGATGTGGTGCTGAGCCAGTTTGGGCACATGTTCGCGCCGCGGCCCGAAGTGGCAATGGCCGAGATGCTGCGCGTGCTGAAACCCGGCGGCACCATCGCCTTCGCCACCTGGCCCGGCGAGCAGTTGATCGGCCGCCAGTTCAGCCTGAACGCGAAGTATGTTGCGCCGCCGCCGGGCGTGCCTTCGCCGGTGCAGTGGGGCGATGTCTCTGTCGTGCGCCAGCGGCTGGGGGAGAGGGTGAAAGGCCTGCATTTCGAGCGCGGCATCATGACCATCCCGGCGCTCAGCCCCACGCATCTGCGCCTGTTCCAGGAAGCCAAGGCGGGGCCTTTCGTTCGCACGGTGCAGTCCTTGCAGCAAGAGCCCGCCAGGCTCGCCGAGTGGCGCAGGGAAATAGACGCGTTGATCAGCGAATATCTGCACGATAATGTCGTGCATCAGGAGTACTTGTTCACTCGCGCGATCAAGATTTGATGCATGGTACTTTGCGCAGTCCGTAGTTAAGTGCGCAGCTGGCACATTGGCTGGCACCCGCAGGACTTCAGTGCCGCCCGTTTATCTTTTTGCTGCTGGCATTATTTCCATCTTCTTCATAACTCGGCTGGGCGCGGCTGGGGCCTTGCCGCGCGCGCCTTCTGAGTGGCCGCATTTGTAAGCGCTGCGTGCGCGGCGACCCATCACGTAACCGATTTCCAATTACTAATCCGCCACAAGCTGATGGGGATGGCGGGTGTATAATTCGTGAACGCAGGTTAGACTGTTCTTGAGGATTAGATGGCAGAAATGAATTTTGCAACATTGTTTCAGCACGAAACGGATTTGTTGGAGATCGGCGCAGGCCACCCGCTGTTCAAGGAAGGCGATGACATGAACGAAACCATGTATGTGCTGATGGCAGGCACGGCTGACATCCTGGTCAACGGCAAGGTGGTGGAGGCCGCAAAACCCGGCGCGATACTGGGCGAAATGGCGATGGTGGACCAAGGCATGCGCTCCGCCACCGTGGTGGCAAAGTCAGATTGCAAGCTGGTGGTCATCGGCCGCAGGCGCTTCGATTTTCTGGTTCAGCAAACCCCAAATTTTGCGCTGGGTGTGATGCGCGTCATTGCCAACCGCCTGCGCAGGAAGGACAGTACGCTGTAAACGGGCGCTGCCTTGCCCGCCGTGTCATTTTCGATGAAACCTGATTACAGGAGGGTGCCATGACTGACAATACCGATGTTTCCCCAAACAGGCGCAATACCTGGATACGCGGCCTGTACATGGTGCTGATGGCACTGATATTGCATATATCGGTGACGCTGTTGTTTGTCATCGCCATCATTCAATTCATCTTGGCCCTGCTGGGCGATGCGCCAAACGAAAGGCTCAAGACATTTGGCCGCAACCTGGGCATCTATTTTCGGCAGATTGCCAATTTCCTGACCTTTGCCTCCGAAGAGCTGCCTTTCCCTTTCAGCGATTGGCCTTCCGGCGATTAGTGCCAGGTGTCGCCGGATTGCATTGCCATGGCTCGATTACGTATTAAAATGGCGGTATGTTGTACATAACAGCGGGAACATCCAAACTTGGCCCATTGATGGGAGAGAGTCTCTGAATGACGTTTAGATATTCGTTCATGTGGACCTGGCTGAACTTAGCCATTGCCCTTGCCATGGCGTTTTTCATGTATGACGGACTTCATCCCGAGTGGTGGGGCTGGCTGCTGTTTTCACCGATGTTTATTTACATGGCTTATGAAACGGTACGCAAGGCCATGTACTCCTTGACCGTCGAGGGCGACCTCATCACGGTTCGCGTCTTCAAGTCCTTACAATATCCCGTCTCCGGAATCAGCGCGGTGAATGTCTGGACGGCCAAGGGCAGGCGTATCGCGGTAATTGCCTTTGCTGATGGGCGGCGATTCAATTTTCCCAGCATGCTGAAGGACTTTGATGAACTGGTCAGGCTGCTGAGGACCAAGGCCAACCTGCCGGAGCCGGACTGATTCTTGTTCCTGCGGAATTTCAGCGTAGCGAGCCGTTCGCGCTTTCCACATGAAGGCGAACGGGTTATTTCAATGTTTTTGAATGCCGGTAATCAACCATGAAACTTCCTGCCTTTCTCGAAAAAACATTTCCCATCATCAAATCCATCTTCCGGTCGCGCGCGTTCCGCGTGACCATCCTGCTGATGTTGCTGGGGCTTTCCGGCTATATCTACTACCTCGACGTCACCATCCGTGAGGCCTTTGATGGTCGCAAGTTTTCCCTTCCGGCGCGGGTGTATGGGCGGGCGCTGGAGTTGTATCCGGGGCTGAAGCTGTCGCGCGAGCGGTTTGTGGATGAGATGAAATCGCTCGGCTACCATGAAAATCCCGATCCGAAGGAACCGGCCTCCTACAAGCTGACCATGAATGGCGTCGAGTTCACTACGCGCGATTTCACATTTCCCGACGGGGCGCAGGCGACGCAGCATGTGCATGCCGAGTTCGCGGACGGCAAGGTGTCGCTGCTGCAGGTGCATGGCGCCACGGATACCGACCTGCCGCTGTTGCGCATGGAGCCGCCGCAGATCGGCGGCATTTATCCGGGACACAACGAGGATCGCGAGCTGGTGCAGCTCAACCAGGTGCCCAAGATGCTGGTGGATACCCTGATCGCGACCGAAGACCGCCAGTTCTACACGCATTCCGGGGTTGATCCGCGCGGCATAGCGCGTGCGGTGTACAAGACCGTCACCGGGCAGCGCATCGAGGGCGGCAGCACGCTCACCCAGCAACTGGTGAAGAATTTCTTTCTCACCAAGGAACGCACCCTGACCCGCAAGGCCAACGAGGTGCTGATGTCGTTCCTGCTGGAAATGCATTACGGCAAGGACGAGATACTCGAGACCTATCTCAACGAAGTCTACCTCGGACAGGATGCCAGCCGTGCTATCCATGGCATGGGCCTGGCCAGCTATTATTATTTCGAGCGTCCGCTGGAGCGGCTGGAGCCGCAGGAGATGGCGCTGCTGGTGGGCCTGGTGAAGGGTCCCACGGTATATGACCCGCGCAAGCACCCGAAGGAGGCGCTCAAGCGGCGCAATGTGGTGCTGCAGGAGATGGCAGGGCAGAATGTCATCACCCAGGCGCAGGCTGCCGCAGCCATTGCCCTGCCGCTGGGCGTGGTGGAGCGCGCCCCTGCGGGCACCTCTCCCTATCCTGCTTTTTTGCAGTATGTATACCGCCAGCTGCAGCGCGATTACCGCGAGGATGACCTGCGCAGCGAAGGCTTGCGCATTTTCACCACGCTCGATCCCTTTGTGCAGCGCCAGGCGGAACAGGCGCTGAAGTCGCGCCTGGCCGAGATCGAAAAGGCGCGCCGCTTCAAGGCCAATACGCTGGAAGGGGCAGTGGTGGTGAGCAGCACACAGACCGGCGAGATACAGGCAATGGTGGGCGGGCGCGATGCGCGCTATGCAGGATTCAACCGCGCGCTCGATTCCCAGCGACCCATCGGCTCGCTGGCCAAGCCCATCGTGTATCTCACCGCGCTCGAAGACCCGCAGCACTATACGCTGGTTACCCCATTGGACGATTCCCGGCTGGTATACAAGGAGCGGGGCGCGCCGGACTGGAAGCCGCAAAACTACGAACGCACGTTCCACGACAAGGTGCAGCTGCGCGTGGCCCTTGCGCATTCCTATAACGTCGCGACCGCGCGTCTCGGCATCGACCTGGGGGTTGAGCGCATACTGGACAAGCTGCCGCTATATGGCATCGACCGCAAGCCGCCGCCTTTTGCATCCTCGCTGCTGGGCGCTTATGGTTTGGCACCCGTCGAAGTGGCGCAGATGTACCAGACTTTCGCGGACGGCGGATTCCGCACCCCGCTGCGCGCGATACGCGATGTGGTTGCGGCCGACGGCAAGCCGCTGCAGCGTTATCCACTGAATGTGGAACCGGTGGCGCAGCCTGGGCCGATCTATGTACTGACCGCGGCGATGCAGGGCGTGGTGCGCGAGGGCACGGCGCAGGCCATGACCAATTACTTGCCTGCGGAAATCAATGTGGCCGGGAAGACCGGAACCACCGAGGATATGCGCGACAGCTGGTTTGCCGGATTCACCGGCAACCGCGTGGCGGTGGTGTGGGTGGGCCGCGACGACAACAAGCCATCCGGCCTGACCGGCGCATCGGGAGCAATGACCGTGTGGGGTGAGATGATGAAGAACCTGCCGACCGAGCCGGTGCAGCCGCCGATGCCGGAGGATGTGGAGATGGCGAATGTCGACCCGGTCAGCGGGGCGCGCTATGATGAAGGCTGCAAACAGGGGACGATGCTGCCCTTCATCAAGGGGTCTGCGCCTGTTGAGGTTACGCCCTGCGGGGCTGCGTCTGCGGTGGTGGCTGCGGCGCCGGCCGAGGTAAAACCAGAGGCAAAACCTGAGGTCAAGCCTGAAGCCAAGCCCGAGGTCAAGAAAGATGCTGAGAAGAAGGGCGTGTTCCAGAGGATATTCAATTGAAAAATAGCTACGGTATATTTTTAATATCGGTATTGTTGCTGGCCGGTTGCGCAAGCGTCACCAAGACGCCCGAACCAGCTTCCACCACCCCCACCACCACCACGCCGGTGGAGCAGCCTGCCGCTGCCGAGACCTTTGTCATCGAGCCGGTGCAACGGGCATCCATGTCGGAAAATCGTGCTGTGGTTTCCCTGCTTGAACAGGCGCAGGCCGAATCGGGCGCGGGAAAGCATGAAGCGGCAGGTGCTTCGCTGGAGCGTGCTTTGCGCATCGAGCCGCGCAACCCCTGGTTGTGGAATGAGCTCGCGCAGGTGCGCCTGGCGGAAGGCCAGTATGCGCAGGCGATCACGCTCGCTCGCAAGTCGAACAGCTTTTCCGGGGGCAAGCGCCGCGTGCAGGCCGAGAACTGGCAGGTGATCGGCAAGGCGCGCGTGGCGCAGGGCGATTCGACCGGCGCCGACGAAGCGTTCAAATTATCAGTGGACCTGGCCAAGCAGGCCAAGGAAGAAAAACACTGATGGAGATGAAGAAAATCAACTCGGGCAAGCTGCGCGCGGTGGGCTACGACGCGCGCGCACGCCTGCTGCAGGTGCAGCTCGACGACGGCAGCGTGCTGCAATACAGCGGGGTGGGGGAGGAAGCCTGGCGCCGCCTCAGTACGTCCGCCTCGGCCTGGAGTTATTACCGCGACAATATCGAGGAAGAGTTCACGGCGAAGCGGGTTTCGGCCAGCACGCCTTCCGGCAAAAACCCGCTCGACGATTTGTTCAGCAAGCCCTAATCGACGATCCGCACCAGCGCAAAGCCGCCGCCAGGCGTGCGGAAGTTGGTGGTCTGTCCCTGGTACAGGCGCGCAGCGATCAGCTGGATATTTCCGTCATACACATAGCAGCGCACGTCCGATTTGTAGGGCGCGGGCCCTGCCTCCCCAACATTTATCATGCGCTCACCGGGCGCGGCGAATTTCTGCGCCACGTAGTCGTGCTGCATGATTTCATCGAACACGCGGTGTGTCACCTTTTCCCCGCGGTATGCAGCCTTTGCGCCAAATCCCGTGGCGGGCTTGAAAAACCATTGCTTGCGTTCATTCCACCACTGTTCACGGTCTGCCCCATGCACTTCACGGGTTAGCGGCAGGCCGGCCTGCAGGGCGCTGATGGCATGTGTTTCAGCCCCCAGCGCGCGCAAGGCCGTGGCGTCACTGAGTCTTGCGAGGTTGCGCTTGTCGGCATAGCAGGCATAGGCCTGCGGGTGGGGGGTGAGCACGATCTGGTTATTTTCGTATGCGCCGCGCAGGGCGGTGTGCTGCTGCAGCGCAAAATCGGTGAGGCGGTTGTACACGAGGTCTATGCGGCGGTCCGCGCAATACAGCCCGTCGGCACGCGCCTCCAGCGCGGCTGGGTCGGCGATAAAAGTGTTAATGCCTGCGCGCTCGAACATGCGCTGCGCCAGCAGGAATTCGGGGTAGAGATATTGTTGCTGCGGCTGCTCATCCACGATGGCGATGGTCGCAAGCGGCGCCGCGCCGCGTTCCAGCCGCCATTCATTGCGGAACATGTCCAGAAAGGCCTGCTCCGTGTTTGGAGCGAACGTGGTTCCGGGAATATGTGCGTCGCGCTGGCTGTGCTGCAGCAGGGCATTGAGAAATGCGCCGCCCGCATTGGTGTTGATCTCGATGAGGTGCGCGCCTTCTGCATTCAGGTGGAAATCGTAGCCGTAGAATACGCCCAGTGCGTTCACCTGGCCTGTTGTCGGCAGGATTTGCCATTTTGGCAGGCGGACTATACTTTCCACTGCCGCGATCACATTGCGCATCTGCGCCAACTGCGCGGCGGAAACGAAAAAGACCGCATTCGAGAACAAATGCGGCCGCTCTGTCAGGGACTCGAAGAATTCAGGGCCTTGCTCACGCAACGCTGCATCGAGCGCACTCCGGTCTATTGCTGCGGACTGGCTATCCCCATTCAGGCTGGCTGCAAGATTACCAGCCACCCAGCATTGCCTTTTTCACCGAGTCCTGCACCGGGTTTTTTCCCAGCCAGATTTTCAGCATGGCGTTATAGAAATCCTCGCCCTCGATGCGCGTGATCTCCTTGCCGTTTACGGTGAGCACGGTCATGTTGGATTCCGGAATGTAGTCCAGGATGATGGTCGAACCCCTGTTCACTTCGCCCACCATGCGGAACGATTTTCCGAAGCGAAGCAACCGCCCAGCCAAAGGGGCGTATTCCTGAGGCGTGTGGTTGGAGTTGATCGCCTTGTTGAAAGCTTCCATGAAATCGCCTGCTTCCAGGTGGTGCAAAACATGAAGTTCCACACGCTTGGGGCCTTTGTCTGAAAACACGCCTTCGGCGGTGTTTTTTTTCTGCGTCAGGTAAAGGGCGCTGACATATATATTGAAGATCACCTTGCTGCGCATGCCCGCGCCGTTCAGTATCAGCGTTTTATTATTAACGCTGATTTTGTCTTCCAGCTTCACTCCGTTGATAGTTGCTGCGAACGTCTGTGCCGACAGGCACAGCATCATGATGCACAGTAGCTTCTTCATTATGTCCCCTTGTCTTGTATAGTTGCCTATATGTTTATAGCGATTCAAAAACACCTGCGGCCCCCATGCCGGTGCCTATGCACATGGTCACCATGCCGTATTTCTGCTTGCGGCGGCGCAGCCCATGCAAAAGCGTGGCGGTCCGGATCGCGCCAGTGGCGCCGAGCGGGTGGCCCAGCGCGATGGCGCCGCCGAGTGGATTGACCTTGGCGGGGTCGAGGCCCACGTCCTGGATCACTGCCAGCGATTGCGCGGCAAAAGCTTCGTTCAGCTCGATCCAGCTCATGTCATCCAGCTTGAGGCCGACCTGTTTCAGCGCGCGCGGGATGGCTTCCTTGGGCCCGATGCCCATGATCTCAGGCGGCACCCCTGCCACCGTGTAGCCCAGGAACTTGCCGATGGGGGTGAGATTATAACGCTTTAATGCCGCTTCGCTGCATAACAGCACGGCTCCTGCCCCATCGGACATCTGCGAACTGTTGCCCGCCGTCACGGTGCCTTTTTGAGCGAATACGGTCTTGAGCTTGCCCAGTGCCTCCAGGGTGGTGTCGGCGCGCGGACCCTCATCCTGCGCCACTTCGCGCGCGCTTACGCGGACCGCATGGCCCGTCAGGTCAGGGGTGCGCTCGACGATGCGGTACGGGGTAATTTCATCCCGGAATTCGCCGCTGTTGATCGCCGCAATGGCGCGCTGGTGGCTCTGCAGGGCAAAGGCATCCTGCGCGTCGCGCGATACATGCCATTTTTCCGCCACCTTTTCCGCGGTCAGCCCCATGCCGTAGGCGATGCCATAATGCTCGTCTTCGAATACCGCCGGGTTGAACGCCACCTTGTTGCCCATCATTGGGATCATGCTCATGCTTTCCATGCCGCCGGCGATCATCACATCGGCTTCGCCCAGGCGAATGCGGTCGGCAGCCAGGGCCACGGCCTGCAGGCCGGAAGAGCAGAAGCGGTTGATGGTCAGGCCAGGCACGGTGTGCGGCAAACCTGCAAGCAGCAGCGCGATGCGTGCCACGTTCACTCCCTGTTCCGCTTCCGGCATGGCGCAGCCGACGATCACGTCGCCTATGCTTGCCGGATCCAGCGAGGGCGCCTGCGCCAGCACGGCCTTCAAGGCATGCACCAGCAGGTCATCGGGACGAGTGTTGCGAAACATCCCGCGAGGCGCCTTGCCAACCGGAGTGCGCGTGGCGGCAACGATATAGGCTTCTTGTACTTGTTTGCTCATGTTATACCTCGTTAAAGGGATATTTCCGGGTCTTTTGTATATTCTTGCACCATGGCTGTCAAGCAACCGGGTTTCCCCTAGGTCGCCTGCCAGTGCCCGGAGCGCCCGCCCTGCTTTTCCAGCAGGCGGATTTCGCCCAGCACCATGCCGCGGTCGGCTGCCTTGCACATGTCATAGATGGTGAGCAGGGCGGTGCTTACGGCAGTGAGTGCCTCCATCTCCACGCCAGTGCGGCCCACGGTTTCTGCCGTGGCAGCGCATTCCACCGCGCTGTTTTGCTGGTCGAGCGTGAATTCGACCGCCACACGGGTGAGCGGAATCGGGTGGCACAGCGGTATCAGCTCCGAGGTGCGCTTGGCGCCCTGGATTGCCGCGATGCGCGCCACGCCCAGCACATCGCCTTTTTTGCTGGAGCCGGAAGCAATCAGGTCGAAGGTGGCGGGCGCCATTGCGATGCGGCCAGAGGCGCGGGCGATGCGCCTGGTCTCGCTCTTTTTCGCGACATCCACCATGTGCGCCTGTCCTTCTCGGTCGAAGTGGGTGAGGGGATTGCTCATTTTTTCGCTCCCTGATGGTTCCAGCGCGCCGAGCGCTGCAGGTCCGATTCCTTGGTGTCCAGCCATTTTGCGCCCTGCGCGGTCTGCTCCCTTTTCCAGAACGGCGCGGAAGTCTTCAGATAGTCGATGATGAATTCGCAGGCAGCAAACGCGTCCGCCCGGTGGGACGAGGCGGTGGCGACCAGCACGATCTGGTCGTGCGGATGCAGTTCACCCACGCGATGGATGACGCGTACGCCGAGCAGCTTCCAGCGCCGGCTTGCCTCATCGATGATTTGCTCCAGCGCCCTTTCGCTCATGCCGGGATAATGTTCCAGGTAGATGCTCTCGATTTTTTCGGCGTCGCTGAAATCGCGCACCAGCCCGACGAAACTGACCAGCGCGCCCACCTGGGCGCGGCCACTGCGCAGGGAAGCCAGTTCGGTGGCGAGGTCGAAATCGGCGGTCTGGATCGAGGCACTCATCTCAACCACCCGAGATAGGTGAGAAAATGGCGACTTCGTCACCATCTCGCAGCGGGGAGGCGGGTGTGCCCAGTTCCTGGTTGATGGCGCAGCGCACGCGGTTCTCGGTCATCTCAGCCGCCCAGTCCGGCCCGCGCCGGCGCAACCAGCCCAGCAAGTCTGCCACGGTTGCCGTGTTTAGCGGCAGTTCGGCATTTTCCTGCGAGAGCCTGAGATTCTCGCGCGGGCGGCCAAAATAGAGCAGCTTGATTTTCATTTGCATGCCCCTCATCCACGGTTCAGGGAAAAATAAGTCAGGATATGGTCTGCCACTTGGCGGGGCGCGTCAATATCCAGCGCCGGGATGGGCAGGGGCTCCCTGCTGTCCGTCACCACGGCGATGATGCGCGGATCGTTGGGGTAGAGCAGCGGGTGGCCGGTCTCCTTGCGGTGCACTTCCAGCTTGGGGATGTCCGAGAATTTGTATCCCTCCACCAGCAGCAGGTCGCAGGGTGAAAGCCTTGCGCATAGCTCCTCCAGGGTGGGTTCGGGTTCATCGCGCAGTTCATGCATCAGCGCCCAGCGATGGCCGGAGACGATCAGCACCTCGCTTGCTCCTGCCTCGCGGTGGCGGAAGCTGTCCTTGCCAGGGCGGTCGATGTCAAAATTGTGGTGTGCGTGCTTGATCACCGAGATGCGCAGCCCGTGCTGTCTCAGTAGCGGGATGACTTTTTCCAGCAGCGTGGTCTTGCCGCTGCCGGAATATCCCGCAATTCCCAATATGTTAGACATGGAGAAGATAGTCGTGGGCGCCATGAGCGGTCATGAGGAGAACATGGCGTTCAGCGGGAAGGCCGAGTTTCGTGTGGTGTCCATAGGCGGTATTTTAAAGGATGCAGGCTCATCCGCACTGTCCTAGTTGATCTTCCCCGTTGAAATGCGTGAACCCGGCAGTCCGAGAGCCAGGAAGAACTGCTCGGCTGCATCTGCCACCTCTTCCGGCCCCGCAATATAGAGGTTGCCCTCCCGCACGTCCGGGTCGTGATCGACGATGTCTTTAAGCCAGCCATTCAGTGTTTCGCGGCGTTTTGCGTTGAGGGCGCGCAAGTCGAAGGCAGCCATGTGTTCGGCATAGCCGAAATTGTCCAGCGCGTCCGCCCAGGCACGCGGCACATTGGGCATATAGATGCCAGAATGGTGCGATCCGAACCAGTGCAGTTGGATGTTCCCGGCATCGAGTGCGAGCGCCTGCTCGATCAGGCTCTTAACCGGGGCGAAGCCGTTATCGAATGCAAAGAAATACAGCTTGCGCGGTGCGCCCTCATGCAGGACGAACTCGCCCTGGGGGCCCTCGATTCTTACCATGTCATTGCGCCGCAGCTGGTGAAAGACATAATCCGAAAAGTAGTTGCCCGGCTGGCGCCGCACATGAAACATCAGATTGCGGTCATCGCAGGGGCAGCTGGCGATGGGCAGATCGGCGCTATATGCGCTGCTGACCTGGAGATTGACTTTCTGCCCGGCGAAGAAGCGCAGCCGCTGGCTGCGCGGCGTCTCGAGGTGCAGCAGCATGAAATCGTCCGACAGCGGCGTAATCGCCTTGACCCTGGTGTTGATCTGCTGAAATGGCACGTCCTGCACGCCGTGGGCGGCCGCGGCCTCGATTACCATGTCGCTCACGGCGGTGTTGCTGCACAGCAGGATACAGCCGCGTTCCTTTTCGGCTTCCGGAATGACGTAATCGTGATGGCGCGTCTTGATGACCTGGCCCGAGACGACCCTGGCCTTGCATAGCCCGCAGTTGCCGCCGCTGCAGCCGTAATTGAGCGGGATACCGGCGCGTATCGCAGCCTCCAGCAGAGTGTCCTGTCCCTCGACCAGGAATTCCTGCTTGCCCGGCAGCACGGTTACATGTGCGCTCATGATGCTGAGCAGGCGCTCTTTGACTTCCAGCGGGTTGCTGAATCCGGGTTCAATCGCCGCATCGGCTTCACTCCTTATCCACGTTCTGAGGGCATTCCAGTCGGTCTGGGCGCCTTCGTTTTGTTGGCGTTCGAGGTCGTCCAGTCTGGCATACAAATGGGCAAGCAGGGCCTGGAGATTGCCGAGTTGGGCCTGGTTTCGCTCCAGTGTCTTTCCGAGTTCTGTGACACGTGCCGCCAGCACCTCGGCATCGGGCAGGGCGCGCTCGAACACCCGTTTTCCGAAGGCGCGCTCCTTGATCTGCATGACACGCATGAGCTCCGCCGTATCCTCCAGTTCGGCTTCCGGATAGCAGCGCAGTAACTGGCCGCTGTCTATCATGCCGTCGAACGATTCGAGTTCCCCGCTTTGTACCTTTTTTTGCAGGGTGGAGCGGCTCACTCCAACCAGCCTTGCCGCTCGCACCATACTCAGCATTCTGCCCATGGCTCGGTCCGGATTGGGCTCAGCGCAGCATGTCTATTGTGGGTGGAACCACGCGAGCTTGTCGCGCAATGATACCACTCCGCCCACGATGATCAGCGTCGGCGCCTGCAGTTCCGCCACCTGCGGGTTGTGCGGCAGCGTGCCGAGCGTGCCGGTGACCACGCGCTGGTGGCGGGTGGTGCCCTGCTGCACGATGGCGATCGGCGTTGCCGCGGGCAGGCCATGCTCGATGAGCTTGCTGCACAGCGTCTCCAGCCCGTGCAGCCCCATGTACACCACCACGGTCTGGCGCGGGCGCGCGAGCTGCTCCCAGTCAAGGTTCATCGTGCCGTCCTTGAGGTGGCCGGTTACGAACATGCAGGCCTGGGCATGGTCGCGGTGGGTGAGCGGGATGCCGGCATAGGAAGCCACGCCGGAGGCGGCGGTGATGCCGGGTACCACCTGGAACGGGATGCCCTCGGCCGCCAGGGTTTCGATTTCCTCGCCGCCGCGCCCGAAGATGAACGGGTCGCCGCCCTTGAGGCGCAAAACGCGCTTACCTTCCTTGGCCAGCCTCACCAGCAGGCCGTTGATTTCTTCCTGCGGCATGGTGTGTTCGGCGCGCTTCTTGCCGACATAGATGCGCTGCGCGTCGCGCCGCGACATTTCCAGGATTGGCTTGGCCACCAGGTTGTCGTATACCACCACGTCGGCCTTCTGCATCAGGCGCAGGGCGCGGAAGGTGAGCAGGTCGGGGTCGCCGGGACCCGCGCCGACGAGATAAACCTCGCCGCGCTGGATGTTGTCCTCGTCCTTCAGCATCTGATGCAGCATTTTCTCCGCGCTGCCCTCGTCGCCGGTCAGCACCTTCTCGGCGACGATGCCGTCGAACACGTTCTCCCAGAAAATGCGCCGTTTCGCGGGATGGGTGACATGCTGCTTCACCTGCTTGCGGAAGCGCTCGGCAAAGGCGGCCAGGCGGCTGTAGTTCTGGGGAATCATGGTCTCCAGCTTGCCGCGCAGCATGCGTGTAAGCACGGGCGAAGCGCCGCCGCTGGAAAAGGCCACCATCAGCGGCGAGCGGTCGAGTATGGCGGGCATGACGAAGCTGCAAAGTTCGGGCGCATCCACCACGTTCACCGGAATGTTGCGGGATTTGGCAAGTTCAGAGACCTGCTTGTTGACCTCGGGGTCGTCGGTGGCCGCGATCGCCAGCGCCATGCCTTCCAGGTGCTGGGCGGCAAAATGCGCGGCGACGTGTTCGATCCCGGAAAGACCAGCGAAGCCCGCTGCCAGTTGCGGCGCCACGACTTTGATGCTTGCGCCTGCCTCCAGCAGCACGGAAGCTTTGCGCAGCGCCACTTCGCCGCCACCCACGACGAGGCAGGGCTGTTTTTTGATGTTGAGGAAAATCGGGAGGAAATCCATGTCAGGTCATCTTTATTAAAGAATAATGATATTCTAACACTCTATCTGCCAAGCAACCTGCGGCCCTGCCGCAGCCCAAATTCCTTACCGCTCCACCGATACGGTGAGCTTGCTGTTCTTGATGTGCAGATCGCGTTGCGGGAAGGGCAACTCGATGCCGCAGGCGGACAATTCGGATTCCAGCGCCCACATGTAGTGGTTGCGCGTTGCACCCGGGTGGCTGAGCGTGGCCAAGCCAATCCAGATCACCAGCTCGAATTCCAGCGCGTTTTCGCCCATGTTGACCAGCCAGACTTCGGGTTTGCGCTCGCCTTCGTTGATCGTGCCGGGCACGCTGAATGCCGCCGCAAGGGCGGTTTTTCGCACCAGTTCCTTGTCGGTGCCGTAGGCCACGCTGAACGGAATGTGGATTCGGCGCATGGCTTCGCCGTAGGTCCAGTTTGCCACGCGTCCGCTGATGAATTCGGAATTGGGAACCAGTATGTCCATCAGGTCGCCGGTGGTGACGCGGGTGTAGCGCAGGTTGATCTCCGTGACTTTGCCGGTGACGCCGGACTGGAGCTCGACGATGTCACCGACCTTGAGGGTTTTCTCGAACAGGATGATGATGCCGGAAACGAAGTTGTTGAGTATGTTTTGCAGGCCAAAGCCCACGCCCACGCCCACCGCGCCGCCAAGGAAGGCGAAGCTGGAGAGCTCGAATCCCATGTAGTTGAGGCCGATGATGGCGCCGATGATCCAGAACGCATAGCCGCTGATGCGGCTCAAAAGGTATACGCCGGGATCGGTATTGTTTTCTGCCAGGCGCATGATGGCGCGCCGCACCAGCCCGGCCACATACCAGAGGGCCACGCCGATGACGACCAGGCCAGCCAGGCGCAGCAGGGTGATGTCGGTCTTGCCGATGCTGAACAAGGGGTCGCCGAGGAAGGCCATGGTGTCTTTCCAGAGATTGCGCAGAAAATCCAATTAAGTTTCCCTTATGTTTGAGCCGGTTTCCGGCCTTGGCGAAAGGCCGCTATAATACGCGCTGATTATTACGCATTCCGCCGTATCAATCCATACGATGCAGATACTGATCAGCAACGACGATGGCTATTTTGCCCCTGGCCTGGCCTGCCTTGCGCAGGCCGTTGCGACCGTCGCCGACGTCGTGGTGGTGGCTCCCGAGCGCAACCGCAGCGGCGCCAGCAACTCGCTGACGCTGGATCGTCCGCTCAACCTGCGCCAGGCGCAGAACGGCTTTTACTACGTCAACGGCACGCCTACCGATTGCATCCACCTCGCCGTCACCGGCATGCTCGACACTCAGCCCGACATGGTGATTTCCGGCATCAATTCCGGAGCCAACATGGGCGATGACACGATTTATTCCGGGACAGTGGCCGCGGCTACCGAGGGGTTCCTGCTCGGCATCCCGTCCATTGCCGTTTCGCTCGCGGGGGGACAGTCCATGCATTACGAAACGGCGGCGCGCGTGGTGGTCGAGCTGGTATTGCGTTTCCAGAAAAAGACCCACGCCCACCCGTGGCTGCTCAACGTCAACGTGCCCGATGTTCCGCATGACCAACTGCAGGGCATGAAGGTGACGCGCTTGGGCAAGCGCCACAAGGCTGAGCCGGTGATCAAGGCGAGCAACCCGCACGGCGAGACGGTGTACTGGGTGGGGGCCGCGGGCCAGGCACAGGACGCAGGCGAGGACACGGATTTTTACGCGGTCAACAACAAGCGCGTGTCGGTCACCCCACTGCAGATGGACCTGACGCAGTATAGCCAGCTCGATGCGGTGCGCGGCTGGTTACAGGGTGGCGCAGCATGAACATGCGTTACGCCGGTATCGGAATGACTTCGCAGCGTACGCGCAATCGCATGATCGAGCGGCTGCGCGCGGAAGGGATCAAGGATGAGGTGGTGCTCGCGGCGATGAACGCCGTGCCGCGCCATATTTTCGTGGACGAGGCGCTGGCCAGCCGCGCCTATGACGACGTATCGCTCCCATTGGGCTTCGGGCAGACCATTTCGCGTCCCTATATCGTGGCGCGCATGGCCGAGATCCTGCGCGCGGGCGGCACGCTCAACCGCGTGCTGGAAATCGGCAGCGGCTGCGGCTACCAGGCTGCAGTGCTGTCGCAGCTGGCGCGCGAAGTGCATTCCGTGGAGCGCCTGAAACCCCTGCATGAGCGCGCCGTTTCCTGCCTGAAGGAGCTGCACGCCGGGAACGTGAAGCTGCACTACGCAGACGGCGGCATGGGCCTGCCGCAGGCCGCGCCCTTCGATGCCATCATCATGGCGGCGGCCGCCACTCATGTGCCGCAGGCGCTGCTGGAACAGCTGGCCGTGGGAGGCAGGATGGTGCTGCCGCTGGGTGCGCAGGAGCAGGTATTGTGCCTGGTGGAGCGCGACGCCCAGGGCTATCGCGAGACCCGCCTGGAGCCGGTAAAATTCGTACCTTTGCTGATGGGGAAAGCATGAGACTGACTTATTGGGCGGCCATGGCTGCTGTTTTGGCTTTGGCCGGTTGTGCCGATCAGCCCAGCGGGCATCGCGCGCCCATCGTGGACCACAGCGTCACCTCGAACGGCCAGGCCGCGGCAAGCCATGGTGAAACGGGCCGGGGCGAAACAGGACGAGGCGAGATCGGCAAGGACGAGCCGGAGCGCGACGGGAAGGGAACGGCTGTGCAGCAGGACGAGCCGGTGACCGTGAAGCCAGAGCATGGCGGGCAGCTGGATAACGACTGGCGGCCGCAGGTTTACAAGGTGCAGCAGGGCGATACGCTGTACGGAATCGCATTTAACTTCGGCCTGGATTATCACGATCTGGCCGAGATCAACCATATTCCCGACCCCACCCTCATCCATCCCGGGCAGGAAATACGCCTGTTTCCTGCTGCAGGGACAGAGGCTGCCGCTGCCGACCACGGCGCCGCGGTGATCAAGGACCAGCCGCTGGCAGTCAAACAGCCGTATTCGGAACAGGCCGTGGCTCAGGTGGAGAAAGCATCGGCTGCGCAGGCAGGCACGGGAACACAACAGGCGGGTGAGACAAAGTCCGTGGCTGGAGCCAAGCCTGGCGTGAAACCAGATACGAAATCGGGCGGGGAAGTGGTGGTGACGGCTGGCGTCGCTGCGGACGGCACGCCGGTGAAATGGGAAATGCCCGCCAGCGGCAAGGTGATTGCCGGATTCTCCGAGGCGGATAACCGCAAGGGTGTGGACATCGCGGGCAAGCTGGGCCAGCCCATATACGCCAGCGCGCCGGGCAAGGTGATATTCTGCGGCAGCGGCCTGCGCGGCTACGGCAAGTTGGTCATCATCAAGCACAACGCCACCTACCTCAGCGCCTATGCGCATAACGACAAGTTGCTGGTGAAGGAAGGCCAGATGGTGTCCAAGGGACAGATGATCGCCCAGATGGGCAATACCGACGCTGACCGGGTCGCGCTGCATTTCGAGATCCGCAAGCTGGGCAAGCCGGTTGATCCTGCAAAATACCTGGTATTCCCGAAATCCTGAGCAACCTCACCACAACCGATCACAGCCGCGACAGCGCAGGAATGCGCTATGTCTATGCGGTGCTTTCGCGCCGCGCGGGCGGCGTTTCTGTCGGCATCAACCTCAATACCAACAACGCCTGCAACTGGCGCTGCATTTACTGCCAGGTTCCGGGACTCACGCGCGGCGCGGCGCCGCCCGTGGATATGGCGCAGCTGGAGCGTGAATTGCGCACCTTCCTGCATGAATTGCTGCACGGCGATTTCATGCAGCGGCGCGTGCCGGAAGGCATGCGCCGCATCGTGGACATCGCGATTTCCGGGAATGGCGAACCGACCAGTTCTGAGGGCTTTGCCGACGTGATCGACCTGGTGTGCAGGCTGAAACACGAGCTGGGGCTGCCTGCGCAACTCAAGCTGGTGCTGATCACCAACGGCAGCCTGATGCAGCGTGAAACCGTGCAACGAGGCTTGCGCCGCATGGCACATGAGCACGGGGAAGTATGGTTCAAGCTGGACCGTGCCAGCGAACCGGGCATGCAGTTCGTCAACGACACGCAGATTAAGCTGGACCGGGTGCGCGATAACCTGCGCATTGCGCTTTCCTGTTGCCCCAACACGTGGCTGCAAACCTGCTGGTTTACCGTGGATGGCCTGGCGCCCGACAAGCAGGACGAAGTGGATTACCTGGGTTTTATCGACATGCTGTTGAGCCATGGCATCAGGCCGCGCGGGGTATTGCTTTACACCGTTGCGCGCCCCTCGCTGCAGCCGGAAGCGCCGCGGCTGGGCGCATTGACTGTGGAAGCACTGAATAATTTTGCTGCCCGGATAAAAGCCGTGGGGCTTGATGTGCAAGTGAATGGTTAACTCTATTTGAGCAGAGGGATATATGCGCCCAATCTTGAGCATGCATCTGCCAAACCCGGCCATGCTGGCCGCCATTCTTGTCTTTTTTCATGTGGCTCATGCCGCGGCGGATGAGACCGGACTGCCCACCCAGGTGGAGAAGCAGAAAAGCAGCCAGGAAAACAGGTGCGGCAAACTGGGCACTGGGGATGGTTCCGGGAATAACAGGCTGCGCAGGCTGCCGCTGCTGGCTTCCGACGAGCCCAGTATGCTCGGCTGGACGCGCGATGTCTACGAGAAACAGGGCTTCATGGATTTCACGCTTTCCATGCGCTATCCGCTTTTTTTCGATGCCCTGTGCGAGGGGTACCGCTACAACATGCTGCCTTTCATTTCTTTTACCGGCCGGATGGGCCAGTATTTCGACCGCCATTCCTCGCCGGTGGTGACCAAGCGTTTCAACCCCAAGCTGTTCATGCGGTTCTACGAACCCACCCACCCCGAGGACAAGAACTTGTGGTCGGATGACAATGGACTGGATTATTTCGACATCGGCTACGCGCACGAATCGAACGGCCAGCACGTGGATTCCCCGGCCCTGTTCGATGCGGCAGTGGCAAGCTACGGTTCGCCGGCGATCGCGCAGGATTATCTCAGCCGCGGCTGGGACTACCTGGGCTACAAGCGCCATTTGCAGATGCATATGTTCGGGCTGGACTCGCTGGATGCCGAGGCGCGCTATTTCCTGCGCCACGGCCTGCTGCAGGCAAGCATCGAGGAATACAACGCATGGGAGGGGCCGCGCACCATCACCCACATCAGCCAAGTTGATGGCCTGCGCCTCAAGCTCAATTTCGGTTTTCACCGCGACTGGTTCAAGGGCGCGTCGCTGCAGGTCATGACCGGCTACCGCGACCTGGGCAGGCATCCCACGGCGAGGGCAGAACTGGGCTTTACGCCGCTGAGCGATTTTCTCGGCGTGCCCATCGTGCTGTGGGGTCAGACCGGTTACCTGAACAATATTGCACAGTACTATCGCAGGGCCTGGGCAGTCGGCATCGCAGCGGCGTTTGAGACGTTTGAATGATGCGCTAATTGTTCCATGTAGAGTAGAATCTTGTTATGCCAATTTATTCCGCGAACCCAAAAAAAGCTCGATTCTGCGCCGCAGTGCTGGTACTCCTGCTTTGCTCGACCCAGGCTGTGCTGGCCGCAGACTGGAAACTGAAGGACAAGGAGGGCGTGTCCTATACGCTGGCCGGGCAGAAGGGCAAGTGGGTGCTGGTGAATTTCTGGGCGCCGTGGTGTCCGCCCTGCCTGGAGGAAATGCCGGGTTTCAATGCCCTGCAAAAACGCCATACCGATTTGCAGGTGATCGGGGTGGCCGTCATGTACCGCAAGAAGAAAGAAGTTCTGGAGGTGGTGCGCGAGCAATCGCTCGCTTACCCCATCGTCCTGGGGAATGAAAGCATCGCCAGCGATTTTGGGGAGATTTCCGGCCTGCCGACCAGTTTTCTGTATTCACCCACGGGCAAGCTGGTGGGGCGCCATGAGGGCCCCTTGACGCCGCGCGACATCGAGCAGGCCATGGCACGGTCGCCGGAGGCGGCCGGGCTGTTTACCGGCAATTAGGCGCACTGTCCTTTCACCGAATGGTTTTCTTCCTCAATCCGCTAGAAACAGCTTATTCCAGAGTGCGATCACCGCGGTGACGTCCATTTCACCGGGGGGAAGGCGGCATTCCGTCTGGTTGTTGAGGCGCATCCGGTGCTGGGCGGCGCGCAGTGCGCGGTAGGCGACGCACACTTCTTCAGCCAGCGCGGCCTCGATCAGCCCCAGTTCACCCGCCCGTTTCAGCAGGGCCAGATTGCCGCTATTGGCGGTGAGCCCTGCGTGCCGGTGCGAGTGCGCCAGCACCAGATATTGCACGATGAATTCGATGTCCACCATGCCCCCGGCATCGTGCTTGATGTCGAATAGAGGGGTGCGGTTGGGGTGACCGTCGCGCATTTTCTGGCGCATTTCCACGATTTCCTGGCGCAACTTTCCGGGATCGCGAGGCGAGCGCAGCACCTGCTCGCGTATGGCCTCGAATTTCCTGCCGATTTCCGCATCCCCCGCGCAAAAGCGCGCGCGCGTCAGCGCCTGGTGTTCCCAGGTCCAGGCGTGCTGCAACTGGTAATCCGAAAAAGCGGCAACCGAACTCACCAACAGGCCGCTTTCACCGTTCGGGCGCAGGCGCAAATCCACTTCATACAGGCGCCCCGAGGCGGTGTAGCTGGAGAGCATGGCATTGATCCGCTTGGCCAGTTTGGCATAGTTGACCCCCGCATCGGGCACATCATCATCGTAAATGAAAATAAGGTCCAGATCGGAGGCGTAGCCCAGTTCGCGGCCCCCCAGCTTGCCATAGGCAATAACGGCGAAGTGCGGTGCCTTGCTGTGTCCCAGGCTGTCCCAGCACATGGCCAGCACATGGCGCAGGATCAGGTCGGCAAGGTCGGAAAGATGGTCACTGAGTATTTCCAGCGGCAGCAGTCCCTGCAAGTCCATCGCCAGCAGGTGGAAGGTCTGGCTGTGCTGGAACAGGCGCAGTGCTTCCATCTGGCGCTCCATGTCGCGATGACATTCATCAAGCTGCTTGCTCAAATCGTCATTCAGCGCTGTCCAGTCAGGGGGACTGTAAATTTCCCGGGCGTCGAGCAATTCGTCAAGCAGGATGGGGTGTTGCGCCAGGTATTCCCCGGCCCAGGCGCTGGATGCGGCCAGGCGCACCAGGCGCGGCAAGGCTTGGGGATATTCGGCGAGGAAGGCAAGATAGGATGCACGCCGGGCGATGGCTTCGAGCAAGGCGAGGATGCGCACGAGGGCGTCATCCGCATTGTTTTCATTCGCGCATAGCGTGGCAAAGCGCGGCACCAGATTGTCCATGCGCGACCGGCTGCTTTCCGGCAACTGGCGGTAGCGGCTGCCGTTGCGGAATTGCAGCAGCCTTTCAGCGGTTCCGGGCGCATCGCGGTAATTCAGCTTCTGCAGTGCAGCACAGAGTTCATCCAGGGCGACATCATCATGCCACCAATCGCTGTTTTCCTCGTTCTGCCGCGCACCAAACACGGTTTCGAACTGCTGGCTGACGAACTGGCGCAACGGGTCAAGGGCGCCAAGCAGCGCGGAGTAGTCCGCATAGCCCATAGCTTCCGCGATGAGCGCCTGATTCCCGGTGGTGTCAGGCAGCTCCTGTGTTTGCTGGTCGTCCAGGTATTGCAGCCGGTGTTCCAGATTGCGCAAGAATACATAGCTTTCGTCCAGACGCGCCGCGACTTCACCCCCCAGTTCTCCCATTTGCGCCAGCAGCCGCATCACTTGCCGCGTCGGGCGTATGCGCAGGCTGGCATCGCGCCCTCCGCGTATCAATTGGAAAACCTGGGCGATGAATTCGATCTCGCGGATGCCGCCCGGCCCCAGCTTGATGTTCTGGTAGCGGTCGCGCCGCGCCACTTCGGCGCGGATCTGTGCGTGCAGCTTGCGCATGGAATCGAAAGCGCCGAAGTCGAGGTATTTGCGGAACACGAAGGGTTGAGCGAGCTTTTCCAGCTGGAGGATGGACGGGTGGTCCGAGGGCGAGATGACCCGCGCCTTGATCCAGGCATAACGCTCCCATTCTCGCCCCTGCGCGACCAGGTACTCCTCAAGCGCTGCAAAGCTCATCACCAGCGGCCCACTTTCACCGTAGGGGCGCAGGCGCATGTCCACCCGGAACACATAGCCATCGGCGGTGTGATCATTGATGGCAGTGATCAGCCTGCGCCCCAGGCGGGTGAAAAATTCATGGTTGGACAGCTTGCGCTCGCCATTTGTTTCGCCGTCTTCGGGATAGACAAAAATGAGGTCTATGTCGGAAGACACGTTGAGCTCGCCGCCGCCCAGCTTGCCCATGCCCAATACCAGCAATTCCTGCGGGGCGCCGCTGGATTCGCCGATCGGGGCGCCGAACTGCCCTTCCAGCGATTTCATCAGCAGCGACTGTGCGCGCCTTACGCTCACTTCGGCCAGGGCGGTCATGGCGGTCATGACCTCGTCGAGACTGGCCAGTCCGCCCAAGTCGCGGGCAATCAGCTTCAGCATCACCTGTTTGCGCAGCCGGCGCAAGGAGCTCGCTAATTCGGCCTCCTCACTCACTGGCAGTGCATCGAGCCAGGATGCAATTTCGGCTTTGCTGCAGGGCGTGGCAAAGCGCTCCTGCAACCAACCGCGCAAACTGGTGTCGGACTCCAGCAAGCGCCGGGCATAATGGCTGCAGCGCATGGTTGTTCGCAGCACCTGCTCGAAATCCGGCGGGTTGGCGGTGGAAATGCCGTTCTTGCTGAAGTTGTTCATGGTTTTCGGGTTAGAATGCAGCATGCGTGGCTTCATTATAAATCCCGGATGCAGGGCTTGCAGTCATAGTTCGCGCTGAGCTCAGGATGCTGAAAACTTCTTTGTATCTTGCCCGTCACGGTTCCCGTATCTTTGTTCGCCTCGCGAGGGTGGGCATATTGCTGCTGTTCATTGCGGGTACGGGAACTTTGCTGTTGTCGCGCTATTGGCTGTTGCCGGGAATCGAGCGTTACCATGACCAGGTTGCCTATGCGCTCGGCAATGCCGTGGGGCGGCCCGCCACCATCGGGAGGATAGAAGCGGATTGGCATGGTTTCCGCCCGCATTTGCTGATGGTCAACGTGCGCTTCCCGGACCGGCAGGGAGCGGTGGCGCTGGCGCTGGATAAAGTCGAGGGTGAGGTGTCCTGGACCTCACTGTTTGCCGGGGAGTTTCGCCTGTACAGCCTGGCCCTGGATCAGCCGGACTTGGCCATCAAGCGCGATGCGCGCGGCGAAATATTTGTTGCAGGCATTCCGGTGTCCGGCGCGCCCTCTGACGGCAGTACTGCGGACTGGCTGCTGAACCAGTCGCGCATCGAGGTGCGTGATGCGCGCGTCACCTGGCGGGACGAGCTGCGAGGGGCGCCGCCGCTGACTTTCAACGGGGTGAACCTGCTCATAGACAACGGCTGGCGCCACCACCGCTTCGCCCTGAGCGCCTTGCCGCCCAAGGAACTATCTGCGCAACTCGACGTGCGCGGCGACTTCCGGGGCGCAAGCTTCCATGACCTGTCAGACTGGAAAGGTCAATTGTTCACCCAGCTCGATTATGCAGACGTGGCTGCCTGGCGCACCTGGCTGACGCTGCCCATCCAGCTCAGCAGCGGCAAGGGGGCAATGCGCAGCTGGGTGGAAGTCGAGAACGGGAGGGTCAGCCTGGTGACTGCCGACCTGGCATTGTCCAGCGTGCGCACCCGCCTGGCGAGCGACGTGCCCGTGCTGGATTTGCGCTCCCTGCATGGCCGGGTCGGCTGGCGCGATGGCGAACAGGGCATGGAGGTCTCCACCCGGAACCTGTCCCTGCGCCTGCGCAACGGCTTCGAGCTGGCGCCTACCGACTTTTTTCTGCGTTATGCGCTGTCGCCTGACCAGGGGCGAGCGAGCGGGGCGGTGCGCGCCAACAAGCTTGACCTGCTGGGACTGAGCACGCTTTCGGAATACCTGCCGTTCAACCGCGGCTTCAAGCGCAAACTGGCGGCATTTGCTCCGCGCGGCAAAGTGACCGATTTGCAGGCGGAGTGGGATTGGCAGGGCGATGCCGACAAGCTGCTGCGTTTCAAGATCAAGGCGCGCTTCGCTGGCATGGCAATGCAGCAGGTGGGCGATATTCCGGGTTTTTCGGGACTGACCGGCAGGGTGGATGGCAGCGATGAAAACGGCAACTTCTCGCTGAATTCACGCAATTTTACGTTGAATGCACCCGGTATCATGTCCGAGAAGCTGCTGTTCGACTCCATCTCGGCCCAAGTCGGCTGGCATACGGACAGAAAAGGGGTCGAGGTGACATTCAGCAATGTTGCCCTGGTCAACCCGGACATGAATGGGGTGTTGAGCGGCACTTATCACACGCTTGAAGGGAGCCCCGGCGAGGTGGATATTTCCGGACACTTTAAACATGCCGCTGCGAGGCATGTAGACCGTTATATTCCGATCGCTGCGGTGGGCAAGGATACCCATGCCTGGCTCAATTCCGGGTTGATCGGCGGGCGCTCCGATGACGCCTCCTTGCGGCTGGCGGGAGACCTGAGCAAATTCCCGTTTCCGGACAGCAAGGGCGGCGTGTTCCAGGTACGTGCCCGGATCAAGGATGCGACACTGGAGTTTCACAAGAACTGGCCGCGCATTGAAAACATCAATGGCGACCTGCTGATTGACGGCAAGCGGCTGGAAGTGACTGTGCCTGCCGCGGCCACAGCGGACAATGCCCTGCGCAACATCAGCGCGGTCATCCCCGACCTGATCAGCAGCGATCTGTCGCTGCAGGTGCGTGGCGAGGCTGCAGGCGAGACAGCGCGCGCACTGGAATACATCCGGAAAAGCCCGGTGCGGGCCATACTCGGTGGATTTACCGACGATGCAACCGCGCTGGGTGACGGCGAGTTGAAGTTGCGCCTGGACATTCCCCTGCTGGGCGGAAGGCCCGTGAAGGTGGACGGCAGCTACCGCCTGAAGGGAGGCGATATTGATTTGGGCAGCGGCATACCGCTGTTGCAGCACATCAGCGGCGAACTGCAATTTACCGAGTCTTCCGTCAGTTCGCGCAATCTCGCGCTGACCACCCTTGGGGGGCCTGCCGCGCTAGAGGTAAAGAGCGCCGGTAATGCAAAGGTGATCACTGTCAACGCTTCCGGCAATGCCAACATGGACGCATTGCGCGAAGTGTCTCCCCATCCGTTGTTGCGCTATCTGCACGGCGTCAGCCCGTGGAATCTGGCAGTCACGGTGCAGGGCGGGCAGGCCGATGTATTGTTTAATTCCAGCCTGCTCGGGCTGATATCGGATCTGCCTGCCCCGTTCGACAAGCGCGCAGGCGAGAAAATCCCGCTGCGCTTCGGGCAGAAGCGCCAGGGGGACCAACAGCAGCAATTCCTGCAATACGGCGAACTGATGAATGCCCTGTTGGTTAGCCGCAGGGAGGCGAGCAACTGGAAATTGGAGCGTGGCCTGGTGGCTTTCGGCAGTCAGAAAAAATGGCCCGAGCGTAAAGGGCTGTGGCTGGTGGGCGAAATTCCCCACCTGTCACTGGTTGGCTGGATGCCTTTGCTGGGGATGATCGGCGGGGAGAGCGGGAAACCGGGCGCTGGCCCCGGTATCGAGGGGGCAGATTTGCTGATCAGGAAAGTGACGGGCTACGGGCAGTCGGTGGCCGATTTGCGCGTATTCACCACCCATGGCAAAAGCGGGGAAGTACCTGTGTACCATCTGGCCTCGAAAGAAATAGCAGGGGAGGTCACCTGGCTACCTGAAGGCAAGGGTGCGCTGAGAATGCATCTTAAGAATCTGGCCCTTTCCGAGGGCGGAAAAGGCGGCAGCAAGCAGGCAGCGGAAGGCGGCGAAGGCAAGCCCGTCCCTGCCGTCGAAGAAAAGGGCGCAGGGGCATCCCCGGAAATCGAACTTAAGGTGGAAAACCTGGCATATCAGGGCAAGCAACTCGGCAATCTGGACCTGCAGGCTAAGCAGAGCGGGGGGGACTGGTCGCTGGATCATGTGCTCCTGACCAACCCCGACGGGAAACTCACGGCTAAAGGCATTTGGCTGACATCGGGTGCCCAGCCGCAGACCCAGCTGAATTTCAGGCTGGAAATCTCCGACATAGGAAGAATTCTGGCGCGCTCGGGTTATCCGGATAGCGTGAAAAAAGGCGGCGGCAGCCTGGAAGGAGCGCTTACCTGGAATGGCGACCCCGGTGATTTCAACTATAGCGTATTGGGCGGCAGGCTGGATCTCCGGGTGGGCAAGGGGCAATTCCTGAAAATTGATCCGGAAGTCAGCGGGTTGCTGCGCATTTTGAGTTTGCAGGCTTTTCGCTTCGGAGAGGCGTTGTTCGGCGAAGGTTTTGCTTTCGACAAAATCACCGGCACGGCGAATATCAACAAGGGTGTGCTTACCACCGATGATTTCATCGTCGATGGAGTCCCTGCCAAGGTGACCATGAAGGGCATGGTGGACCTGAACCACGAAACGCAGAACCTGAATATTGTGATTGAGCCTTCCGTGGGCAGCGGCGCGGCCCTGCTGGTGGCGGCAATCGCGAATCCGCTGGCCGGCCTGGAGTTCCTGATCGTGAACAAGCTGTTCAGGGGGCCGGTCGAGAAGGTGGCGTCAATAAAATACGATGTCACGGGAACCTGGGCTAAGCCCATCGTCTCCAAGGTGGGAGACAAAAAGGCAGCGCCAGTGGAAATAAAATGATACCCTCTGGCGTAAACATGAATGACAACAGCATGATAGAGGAAAGGGCACCATGCAGGATGTAAACAGCACCCAGATGCGCATTGCCGCGCAAGCGCAAGCATTTAAAGTCGCCGCCATCCAGATGGCGTCAGGTCCCAATGTTGCGGGCAACCTGGCCGAGGCGCGCCGTCTGGTCGAAAAAGCGGCGGAGCAGGGCGCGCGTCTGGTGGTGCTGCCGGAATATTTCCCCATCATGGGCATGACAGACACCGACAAGATTGCGGTGCGCGAACAACCGGGCAGCGGCCCGATCCAGTCTTTTCTTTCCGAAACCGCAAGGCGCAACAAGATATGGCTGGTCGGGGGCTCCATACCGCTTGCGGCCAGCACCCCGGACAAGGTGCTCAACACCTGCCTGGTTTTCGATGAAACCGGCAAGCAAGTGGCGCGCTACGACAAGATTCACCTGTTCAACCTCGAACTGGGCAACGAGCGTTACCAGGAGGCGAATACCATAGAGCCGGGCAAGCAGGTGGTGGTGGTGGACAGCCCGTTTGGGCGCATCGGACTGGCCATCTGCTACGACTTGCGCTTTCCGGAGCTGTTCCGCTCCATGAAGAACGTGGACATTATCGTATTGCCCTCAGCCTTCACCTCGACCACCGGCAAGATGCACTGGGAGCCGCTGGTGCGTGCGCGTGCCATCGAAAATCTGTCCTATGTCATCGCCGCGGCGCAAGGCGGCTATCACGTGAGCGGCCGCGAAACACACGGCCACACCATGATCGTTGACCCATGGGGGCGCATACTCGACCAGATGGCGCGCGGCTCCGGCGTGGTGATCGCAGAAGTGAACCGCAACTATCAGGCCAGCCTGCGTGCCAGCCTGCCCGCATTGTCGCACCGCACCCTGTACGCCTGCCAATAGCCATGAAACAAGATTCCACGTTCGAATTGGCGCGGCAACTGCTGCTGGCGCCCCATGCCCTGGAAACCCGCCACCTGCACCAGATGTTCGGCGAGATGCTCACTCACAAGCTGGACTATGCCGACCTGTATTTCCAGTACAGCCGTGCGGAAAGCTGGTCGCTGGAGGAGGGCATCGTCAAGTCCGGCAGCTTCGGCATAGATCAGGGCGTGGGCGTGCGTGCGGTGAGCGGCGAAAAGACGGCTTTTGCCTATTCCGACGACATCAGCCTGGCCGCGCTGGAAAGCGCCGTGCAGGCCACGCGTGCCATAGCGAGGGCGGGCAGCGGAAAAACCGCCGCCGTGCCGGCCATGCATGCCGCCGGGCGCGGCAAGCACAAGACCCTGTATATGCCGCTGGATCCGATTGCTTCGCTGCCCGCCACCGACAAGGTGGCGCTGCTGGAACGCCTGGAGCGCCAGGCCCGTGCGCTCGATCCGCGGGTGACGCAAGTGATGGCCAGCCTGGCGGGCGAATATGAAGTGGTGCTGGTGGCGCGCAGCGACGGCCTGATGAATGCCGACATCCGCCCGCTGGTGCGCTTGTCGCTGCAAGTGATCGTCGAGAGCAACGGCCGCCGCGAGCAAGGCTCTGCAGGCGGTGGCGGGCGTTTTGATTACAGCTGTTTCACCGACGACTTGCTGCACGATTACGCCACCCAGGCGGTGCATCAGGCCGTGGTCAACCTGGATGCACGCCCCGCGCCCGCAGGCGAGATGACCGTGGTGCTCGGTTCGGGCTGGCCCGGCATCCTGCTGCACGAGGCGGTCGGGCACGGCCTGGAGGGCGATTTCAACCGCAAGGGCAGCTCGGCCTTCGCCGGGCGCGTCGGCGAGCGCGTGGCCGCCCCCGGCGTCACCGTAGTGGACGACGGCACCATCGCCAACCGGCGCGGCTCGCTCAACATGGACGACGAAGGCAACCCCACCCAGCGCACGGTGCTGATCGAAAATGGCATCCTGCAAGGCTATTTGCAGGACACACTGAACGCGCGCCTGATGGGCGTTCCGGTCACTGGCAATGCGCGGCGCGAATCCTACGCCTACCTGCCGATGCCACGCATGACCAATACCATGATGCTCAACGGCGACAAGACCAAGGAAGAGATCATCGCCTCGGTGAAGCACGGCCTGTATGCCGCCAATTTCGGCGGCGGGCAGGTGGACATCACCAACGGCAAATTCGTATTCTCCACCACCGAAGCCTACCTGATCGAAGACGGCAAGATCACCACTCCGGTGAAAGGCGCCACCCTGATCGGCAACGGCCCCGATGCCCTGACCCGCGTGAGCATGATAGGCAATGACCTGGCGCTCGATCCCGGCGTGGGCACCTGCGGCAAGGAAGGACAGAGCGTGCCGGTGGGAGTGGGCCAGCCTACTGTGCGCATTGATGGGCTCACCGTCGGCGGCACCGCCTGATCCGGTTCCCAGCTCCGCATCTGCGCCGCAGCAAGCAGGTCAGGCGTTCCCGATTCCTTTGCTCGGCAGGTTGATCTGCTTGGCAAAATCCAGCATGCGCTGGATGGGCTGGACGGCGCGCGGGATGATGGCAGGATCCACGTGTATCTCGTTTTTCCCCGACTCCAGCGCTTCCGCCAGGTTGATCAGCCCGTTCATCGCCATCCACGGACAGTGGCTGCAACTGACGCAGTTCGCGCCATGCCCGGCGGTGGGCGCCTCGAGGAACACCTTGTCTGGGCACAGGGTGCGCATCTTGTGCAGGATGCCGTTGTCGGTGGCGACGATGAATTCGCGGGCATCCGATTGCTGGGCGGCCTTGATCAGGTTGGAGGTGGAGCCGACCACGTCCGCGAGCTGGACCACGGCGCGCGGCGACTCGGGATGCACCAATACCCTGGCAAGCGGGTGTTTGGCCTTGAGCTCAGCCAGTTCCTTCCCCTTGTATTCATCGTGCACCACGCATGACCCTTGCCACAGCAGCATGTCCGCGCCGGTTTGTTCCTGGATGTATTCTCCCAAGTGGCGGTCCGGTGCCCAGAGAATTTTTTCGCCGCGCTCCTTCAGGTGACGCGCGATGGGCAGGGCGATGGAGCTGGTCACCATCCAGTCGGCGCGCGCCTTGACCGCCGCGCTGGTGTTGGCGTAAACCACCACGGTGCGCTCGGGGTGCGCGTCGCAGAAAGCGCTGAATTCGTCCGCCGGGCAGCCGAGGTCGAGCGAGCATTCCGCCTCCAGGTCGGGCATCAGCACGCGCTTTTCGGGGTTGAGTATCTTGGCGGTTTCGCCCATGAAGCGCACGCCGGCCACTACGATGGTCTTCGCCGGGTGCTCATGGCTGAAGCGCGCCATGTCGAGCGAATCGGAGACGATGCCGCCGGTGGCTTCCGCCAGGTCCTGCAGGTCGGCATGCACGTAGTAATGCGCGACCAGCACCGCATCCTGTTCTTTCAGCATGCGCTTGATACGCGCGATCAGCTCGGGTTTTTCTTCCGGCTTCGGTTCGCGCGGTTTTTTGGCCCAGGCGATTTCCGTGCTGCAAACTGCGTTGGCATGGGGATGGTCGTAGGGTATGTTGCGGTCCTGCTCGTGCATGTCAGTAATCCTGAGTCCTGCTAAACACCTTGTACTGTGCCGCATCTTTCCGGCAATTCCAGTATCGCCGCGCGGTTGCTGGGGGAAAACACCTTTTCCGCTGCTTCCTGCCACGGCAGCCACATGTGGCTCAAATGTTCGCGCGGCGAGAGTTGGACAGCAACCCGCCCTGGCAATTCCATGCCGAACACATGTTCGGTGTTGTGCGTGGTGCCGGGCGGGTAGCGGTGCTGCCACTTGGGGTAGATGTCGTAGATGTTCTGGCGCTGCCAATCGGTGAGCGGATAGAACAAGGCATCCAGCCCGGTTTCCTCGCGCACCTCGCGTATCGCGGTGTCGCGCAGCGACTCATCGCCATCCCGGCTGCCCGTGACGGACTGCCAGTAGCCGGGAAAATCGGCGCGTTCCAGCAGCAGTACTTCCAGCGCGCGGGTGTAGATCACGACCAGAACGGAAACGGGTTGCTTATACTTTGTCATAGGCCTGGCTTCAGTTCAAGGCGAGACAAGGCGGCAACGAGCGAACGACGCGGGCAGTACATGAGCTGCTCTGACACGGTGGGGACGTTGTCCCGCGGTGCGGGAAGAGCAGCCGGCAACGGCTCCCGCAAACGGCTGGCTTCGCCAGTAACGTGTCGCCGTTGCACGACTAGGAGTGAGCGAGGAAGCCAACACAGTATCGCCGAAGGAATGAAGTCAGGCGAAGAATGCCCAGAATGCCTTGCCCTGCATCTCCCAATAGGCGGAGGCTTCCAGCAGGATATTGTTGAGCATTTGCTCTTCTGCGCCGCCCAGGCTGACATCGCGCAGCAGCAGGACATAACCGGGGGCGGGGCGCCAGGAAAGGTCACCCAGCACGTCGGCCAGGGCGTCCCAGTTGCTGCCGAACCATTCCGGCGCGGCAATGGCTTCCGCCAGCGCAGCGAGCAGGGCGCCCTTGTTGTGCGCCTCGGCCAGGTCCACCTCGAACAGGGCAAAGCCGGCTTCGTGGGCCGCGCCGCGCAGGTCGTCCAGCGTGCAGTTCAGCCGGTACACCCCGGCCTCGTGCACGTCACGCAGCCGCTTGTGCAGGTTGTCCATGGTCAATGCTCCCCGGTTATGCGCCTGAAGGTGCGGTAATGGTCGGCGCTATAGTAACACTCGGGCAGGGGCCCGCACACGATGCGGCGCGGCCCACGGTTGTGCGCACCGGGCGTTTTCACCGTGTATTCATGATAATAGCCGCGCGGCTGCGCCGGCAGCTGGTGCTCGCGGTTGCCAAACACCACTCCGTCGCGCGGGTAGGGGAAAGGCCCGCCCTTTTTGATGAGATTCAGCGTCTCCCGCGCTTGCGGCGGCAAATCCACCTCGGAGATGTTCTCGATTGCGGCACCGGCGGCATGATGATGACGCGCTTGCGCTGCAAGCGGCAGGCAGAGCAGCAGCCCCGACACAAATAACGGCAGGATATGCCGGGGCTTCATCGTTTACCCCTTGGTAACCGCGGAAGGGTCGCCGCGATGCGGCGGGGTACCCACCGGCGTACTCCCTGCGAGTACTTCCACCGTCGTCTGCGTTTGCTGGCGCAGGCGGATGTGCAGTTCGCGCAATTGCTTTTCGTCCACCGCGCTGGGCGCATGGGTCAGCAGGCATTGGGCGCGCTGCGTCTTGGGGAAGGCGATCACGTCGCGGATGGATTCGGCGCCGGTCATCATGGTGACGATGCGGTCCAGGCCGAAGGCCAGCCCGCCATGGGGCGGTGCGCCGTACTGCAGGGCGTCGAGCAGGAAGCCGAACTTGAGCTGGGCTTCTTCCGCGCCGATGTTGAGCGCGCGGAACACCTTGCTCTGTACATCTTCCTTGTGGATGCGCACCGAGCCGCCGCCGATTTCCCATCCGTTCAACGCCAGGTCATAGGCCTTGGCCAGACACTTGCCGGGATCGCTTTCCAGGAATTCCAGATGCTCGTCCTTGGGCGAGGTGAACGGATGGTGGCAGGCGGTCCAGCGCTTTTCTTCTTCGTCGTATTCGAACATGGGGAAGTCCACCACCCACAGCGGCGCCCAGGGCGTGCCGCTGACGTAGTTCTTTTCGTGGCCGATCTTGCTGCGCAGCGCACCCATGGCATCATTGACGATCTTCGTCTTGTCTGCGCCGAAGAAGATGATGTCGCCGTTTTGCGCACCGGTGCGCTCCATGATCGCCTTGAGCGCAGCCGCTGAAAGATTCTTCACGATGGGCGATTGCAGGCCGGTTTCATTCAGTTGGGTCACGTCGTTGACCTTGATGTAGGCCAGGCCCTTCGCACCGTAGATGCCGACGAACTTGGTGTATTCGTCTATTTCGCCGCGCGTGAATGCACCGCCGCCCGGCACGCGCAGTGCAGCTACGCGTCCGCCGCTGTTGGCGGGGCCGGAAAACACCTTGAACGCCACGTCCTTCACCGCATCGGTGACTTCAGTCAGCTCCAGCGTCACGCGCAGGTCTGGCTTGTCCGAGCCGAAGCGCGACATGCCTTCGGCATAAGTCATGCGCGGGAAAGGGTTGGGCAGCGCGATGTTAAGCACTTCCTTGAACACGGTGCGGATCATCTCCTCCATCATCAGCATGATCTCTTCCTCGCCGAGGAAGGAGGTCTCGATATCCACCTGGGTGAATTCCGGCTGGCGGTCGGCGCGCAGGTCTTCGTCGCGGAAACACTTGGTGATCTGGTAGTAGCGGTCGAAGCCCGCCACCATCAGCATCTGCTTGAATAGCTGGGGCGATTGCGGCAGCGCGAAGAATTCGCCGGCATGCACGCGCGATGGCACCAGGTAATCGCGCGCGCCTTCGGGCGTGGATTTGGTCAGCATCGGCGTCTCGATGTCGATGAAGCCCTTGTCGTCGAGGAAGCGGCGGAAGGCGCGCGCGGTCTTGTAGCGCAGCATCATGTTGTGCTGCATCTGCGGGCGGCGCAGGTCAACCACGCGGTGGGTCAGGCGCACGTTCTCCGAAAGGTTTTCGTCGTCCAGCTGGAACGGCGGCGTGACTGCGGTATTCAGCACCTCGATCTCATGACACAGCAATTCGATTTCGCCGCTGGGGATGTTCTTGTTTTCGGTGCCTTCCGGGCGGCGGCGCACGCGGCCAGTTACCTTCAGCACGAATTCATTGCGGATGGACTCGGCAATGCTGAACATCTCGGCGCGGTCCGGGTCGCATACCACTTGCGCCAGGCCGTCGCGGTCGCGCAGGTCGATGAAGATCACTCCACCGTGGTCGCGGCGGCGGTGGGCCCAGCCGCACAGGGTGACGGTCTGGCCGAGGTTGGAGACGTTGAGTTGTCCGCAATAATGGGTTCGCATGATTCAGGTCGGTACAGTTGTTATAGTTGCAAAAAACTTACTTGGAGGAACGAGCGGGGTCTTCCGGCGTGACGGCCACGCCCATTGAGACGATGGCCTTGAATGCGGAATCCACGCTGATGTCCACTTCGCGCGTGTCGGCCTTGCGCACGTAGAAATAAAAGCCGTTCACCGGGCTGGGCGTGGTGGGCACGAACACGCCGACGTAGTCCCCATTCAGGGTGCGGCTCACTTCGCCCGGCACGGTGGTCTGGAATGCCAGCGACCAGGCATCCGGGTGGGGGTAGCGCACCAGCAGCACTTTGTGGAATGCCTTGCCGCTGCCGGAAAGCAGCGTATCGCTCACCTGCTTGACGCTGCTGTAGATCGCGCTGACAAACGGGATGTGGCGCATCATGCCATCCCACAGCCCCAGCAGGCGCTGGCCAAACACGTTGCGCACCAAAAGTCCGGTTATCAGCACCACCAGCACGGTAAGCACCACGCCCAGGCCGGGAATATGCAGGCCCAGCAGCTTGTCCGGTTGCCAGCTTCCCGGCAGCAGGTCCAGAATCTGGTCCATCGTGCCGATGGTCAGATTCAGCACCCAAAGCGTGATGCCGATGGGAACCCAGACCAGCAGCCCGGTGAGCAAGTATTTTTTCACGCGGTGCCGGCCATCGGACAGGAGCCTGCGGCGGCGCACGGGGCGCACTGCTCCTTGGGCTTGCCGCTATCCTTGAAATCGGTGGCGTAATAGCCGCCACCCTTCAGCTGGAAACCGGCAGCGGTAAGCTGCTTGCTGAAGGTCTCCTTGCCGCATTCGGTGCAAGTGGTGAGCGGTGCATCGCTCATTTTCTGCATGATGTCCTTTTGCACGCCGCAGCTGGAGCAGCGATATTCGTAAATTGGCATAATATTTCCTCCTAAAATCAGGAACTTGTACAGACATGCCGCCCGGATGGGGCTAGGCATGAATTAAAGGGGGGCATTATACCTTATCCGCAATGCCCTCGCGCCATGCGCCAGGTTGCAGGTCATCAAGGGACCAGCGGCCGATTGTGTAGCGGACCAGGCGCAATGTCGGGAAGCCCATGGCGGCTGTCATGCGCCTTACCTGGCGGTTTCTGCCTTCGCGTATGGTGAGTTCCAGCCAGCTGGTGGGGATGGCCTTGCGGAAGCGCACCGGCGGGTTGCGCGGCCACAGGTTTGCGGGCTCCGCCATCAGTCTGGCTTCCGCAGGCAGGGTGGGGCCGTCGTTCAGAATCACGCCCTTGCGCAATTTCTCCAGTGCCGCTTCACCGGGCACGCCTTCCACTTGCACCCAATAGGTCTTGGGCAGCTTGTGCTTCGGGTCGGTGATGCGATGCTGCAATTTTCCATCGTCGGTGAGCAGCAGCAGGCCTTCGCTGTCGGTGTCCAGGCGGCCTGCGGGATAAAAATCGGGAAGCGCGATATAATCCGCCAGTGTCGGATGCATCCCGCCCTTGCTGGATTGACTGGGGCTGAATTGGCAGATCACGCCATATGGCTTGTTGAACAACAGGATGCGGCTCATCTCAATTTACTTTCCATCACCGAAAATCCCCAAGAACAATCATGGCGACTCCCAAAATCATCTATACCTTGACCGATGAAGCGCCCGCCCTGGCGACCTACTCTCTGCTCCCGGTGGTCCAGGCTTTCACCAAGGCGGCCGGAATTGCTGTTGAAACGCGCGATATTTCCCTGGCAGGGCGCATTATCGCCAATTTTCCGGAGAATCTGACGGCCAGCCAGAAAATTGCAGACCAACTGACCGAGCTGGGCGAGCTGACCCTGAAACCGGAAGCGAACATCATCAAGCTGCCGAATATTAGCGCATCGGTTCCGCAGTTGAAGGCCGCGATCAAGGAATTGCAGTCCCAGGGATACCAGGTTCCGGATTATCCGGAAGCGCCCAAAACCGAGGCGGAAAAGGAAATCAAGGCACGCTACGGCAAGGTGCTGGGCAGCGCGGTGAACCCTGTGCTGCGCGAAGGCAATTCCGACCGCCGCGCGGCGGCCTCGGTGAAGCAATACGCACGCAAGCATCCGCACCGGATGGGCAAGTGGGCGGCCGACTCCAAGACCCGCGTGGCGCACATGGAGAGCGGCGATTTTTATGGCAGCGAAAAATCCGTGACCGTGCCAGAAGCAGTTAACGCCCGCATCGAGTTCGTAGGCAAGTACGGCAAGGTCACCCTGCTGCGGGACAAGCTTGCGCTCAAGGCGGGCGAGATCGTCGATGCCGCGGTGATGAGCCGCCGTGCGCTGCGCAAGTTCTACGCCGAGCAGATTGCTGCAGCAAAAAAAGAGGACGTGCTGCTGTCGCTGCACCTGAAGGCGACCATGATGAAGGTGTCCGACCCCATCATGTTCGGCCATGCCGTTTCCGTGTTCTTCCAGAAAGTGTTCGACAAGCACGGTGCGCTGCTCAAGGAGCTGGGCGTGAACGTCAACAACGGCTTTGGCGACCTGGAAGCGAAAGTGCTGGCCTTGCCGGAAAAAAAGCGCGCCGCCATCGTGGCCGACATCGCCGAGTGTTTCAGGAACCAGCCGCCACTGGCGATGGTGAATTCCGACAAGGGCATCACCAACCTGCATGTGCCGTCCGACGTGATCATCGATGCCTCCATGCCGCCCATGATCCGCGACGGCGGCAAGATGTGGGGCGCCGACGGCAAGCCTTACGACACGCTGGCCATGATTCCTGACCGCTGTTACGCGGGGGTGTATGACGCCGCAGTCGAGGATTGCAAGCAAAACGGCGCGCTCGATCCCGCCACCATTGGCAGCGTGCCCAACGTCGGGCTGATGGCGCAGAAAGCCGAGGAATACGGTTCGCACGACAAGACCTTCGAGATGGCCGGTGAAGGCCTGGTGCGGATTGTTGACGCTTCTGGCAAAGTGCTTTTGGAGCAGCCGGTCGAGCAGGGCGACATTTTCCGCGCCTGCCAGACCAAGGATGCGCCAGTCCAGGACTGGGTGAAGCTCGCGGTCACGCGCGCGCGGCTTTCCAAAACTCCCGCCATTTTCTGGCTGGACAAGAACCGCGCGCACGACGCGCAGATCATCGCCAAGGTCGAGAAATACCTCAAGGCCCATGACACCGCAGGTCTGGACATCAGGATCATGGAACCGGCGGAAGCTTGCCGCGCAACGTTTACCCGCATGCGCAAGGGGCTGGACACCATCTCCGTCACTGGCAACGTGCTGCGCGATTACCTCACCGATCTGTTCCCCATTTTGGAGCTCAACACCAGTGCCAAGATGCTCTCCATCGTGCCGCTGATGAACGGCGGGGGCATGTTCGAGACCGGTGCGGGCGGTTCCGCGCCCAAGCATGTGCAGCAATTCCAGCAGGAAGGCTATTTGCGCTGGGATTCGCTGGGCGAGTTCCTGGCGCTTGGCGTGTCGCTGGAGCACTTGGCGCAGAAATTCGGCAATGCCAAGGCGCAGGTGCTGGCTGATGCGCTGGATCAGGCGATCGGAAAAGTCCTGGACAACAACAAGTCGCCCGCCCGCAAGGTGGGCGAACTGGACAACCGCGGCAGCCACTTCTACCTCGCGCTCTACTGGGCGCAGGCGCTGGCCGCGCAGGGCATGGACCGCGAGCTGCAGGCGCGTTTCGCCCCGCTGGCCCGTGCATTGACCGACAACGAGGAAAGAATCAGCCAGGAGCTGATTGCGGCCCAGGGCAAGCCGGTGGAGATGGGCGGCTATTACCATCCGGATTTCGCCAAAACGTCGAAGGCCATGCGCCCAAGCGCCACTTTCAATGCTGCCTTGGAGGCGGTTTGAGCGCTTTGTTTTTTCTGCCAGACCTTAGCCATGACGGTTAATACGGGTATTCGCGCACGCCTTGCGGCCGTCAAGTGGCGCAGGCTCGCTCTCAATGTTCTGTTGTTTGCAGCACTTGTTGCGGGCATACGAACCTGGCAGCACCGCGATATGCCCGGCGGACCGGCACCGGCTTTGCAGGGGCTGATGCTTTCGGGCCAGCCCTATGTCCTGCCGGCGCATCCTGGAAAGCCGGTGCTGGTGCATTTCTGGGCGACCTGGTGCCCGATTTGCCGCTCCGAGCAGGACAGCATCGCCACGCTGGCGCGCAACGATCCCGAGGTCATTACGGTCGCGATGCGAAGCGGTCCGCCGGAGGCGGTTATACGCTACATGCGTGAGCAGGGGATAGCTTTCCCGGTGGTGAATGACGCGGATGGTGCGCTAGCCAGTGCATGGGGCGTACATGCGGTGCCTGCCAGCTTCATTGTTGATGGCGCCGGGAAGATACGATTCATCGAGGTGGGTTATACCACTGAAACCGGGTTGCGGCTGCGGCTTTGGCTGGCCGGGATGTGGTCCTGAGGCGATGCTGGCCGGGGCAGGGAATTACTGCGCGCAGACCGCGCTTATTTCTTCACGGCATAGATTGCGGGCAGGTTGCGCCAGGCCCCCTGTATGTCCATGCCGAAACCGAACACGAAGCGGTCCGGCAGTTCCATGCCGGTGAAATCGGCGCGGATCGGTTTGTTCAGGCCGTTTGCTTTGTCGGCGAATACGGCGCTGTAAAACGCGGCAGCGCCCAATTCCAGCACGCGCTGCCTGATGGCGGCCAGCGTTTCACCCTCATCTAGGATATCGTCCAGCACCAGCACCACGCGCCCGGCTACGTTTTCGCCCGGCGAAACCTTCCAGTGCAGCGCGCCGCCTTTCTGTTTCGCGCCATAGCGCGAGACGTGCAGGTAATCGAAGTCGAGCGGGAAATTCAACTGCGGCAACAACTGGCCGGTGAATATCACCGCACCACCCATCACCGACAGCACCAGCGGGTGCTGATCGGCAAGCCTGCCGTTGATTTCCCGTGCCACATGCGCCACTGCTGCCTGCACCTCTTCAGGCGTGCGTATCATTTCCGCGTGCCGCAGAAATTCCTGCGCCTGAAGGATGCTGGTCATTTGAACGATTTCAGATAGGCGGTAAATTCGTCGCGTACTTCAGGATGTTTGAGGCCAAATGCAATTTGCGCCTGAAGGTAACCGAACTTGGAGCCGCAGTCATATCTGACGCCCTTGAAGCGGTGGGCCAGCAGCTGTTCCTCTTTCATCAAGTCGGCAATGCCGTCGGTCAATTGAATTTCCCCGCCAGCTCCCCGCTGCACTTTCGCCAGGTGGTGGAAGATGCGCGACGTCAGGATATAACGCCCGACCACCGCCAGATTGGAGGGGGCAACCGCCGGCTGGGGTTTCTCGACGATCGCATGCACGTGCTCCACGTTGGGTTCCAGGGGGGTGGAACCGACGATGCCGTAGCGATTGGTATGTTCGTGCGGCACGTTTTCCACGCCGAGCACCGAGCATTGATGGCGGTTATACACTTCCACCATCTGCTTGAGCACAGGCGGATGGCCGTCTATCAGGTCATCCGCCAGGATCACCGCAAAAGGCTCATCGTTGAGCACCGGTTTCGCGCATAGCACGGCATGCCCCAGGCCCAGCGCCTCGGTCTGGCGAATGTAAATGCAATTCACGCTTTTCGGGATGACCTCCTGCACCATGCGCAGCAACTCTTTCTTGTTGCGCGCGGCAAGTTCGGCCTCGAGTTCGTAGGCCTTGTCGAAGTGGTCCTCGATGGCGCGCTTGCTGCGACCGGTGATGAACACCATGTCGGTGATGCCAGCAGCCACTGCCTCTTCCACTGCGTACTGGATCAGCGGTTTATCCACTACCGGCATCATTTCCTTGGGGCTGGCCTTGGTGGCCGGCAAAAAACGGCTGCCGAGGCCAGCCACGGGGAATACCGCCTTCGTTATTGGTTTCATCGATGTTGCCCTTGCGCTAAAAAATATAAAAAAATCATAGCCTGCGGATTTTGCAGGCAGTTCAAGGTGAAATTATGGAACCTGTCCCCAGCTGGTGCAACAGCGCCATCATTCCCGCCTCGTCCAGCACCGTAATGCCCAACTCGTTCGCCTTGTCCAGTTTGCTGCCAGCCTCAGAGCCTGCCACCACATAGTCGGTCTTTTTCGACACGCTGCCCGAGACCTTGGCTCCTTGCGCTTCCAGCAGGGCCTTGGCTTCCTCGCGCCCCATGGTCGGCAAGGTGCCGGTGAGCACGAAAGTCTTGCCTGACAAGGGTAGCTGCTGGTGCGCCGCTTGCGGCGCATGCTCCTGCCAACGCACCCCTGCTGCGCGCAATTCTGCGATCACCTCGCGGTTGTGCGGCTCGGCGAAAAAGGCGGTGATGCTCTGTGCCACCACCGGCCCGATGTCCTGCACCTGCTGCAACCTGGCCTCGTCTGCCGCCATGAGCTGGTCCAGCGCGCCGAAGTGGCGCGCCAGATCCTTGGCCGTGGTCTCGCCCACGTTGCGGATGCCCAATGCGTAGATAAAGCGCGCCAGCGTGCTGTCCTTGCTTTTGGCGATGGCATCGAGCAGGTTAGAGGCGGATTTTTCACCCATGCGCTCCAGATTGGCGAGCGTGTCGAGTTTTAGCGGGTAGACATCGGCGGGGGTGTGCACCAGGCCGTCATCCACCAGTTGTTCCACCAGCTTGTCGCCCAAGCCCTCGATGTCCATGGCGCGGCGGCTGGCAAAATGCAGCAGCGCCTGCTTGCGCTGCGCCGGGCAAAACAGCCCGCCCGTGCAGCGCCAGTCCGCTTCGCCTTCCTCGCGCACGATGGCGCTGCCGCACACCGGGCATTTTCCGTGCAGTTGCTGATACAGGTCGAACGCTTTGCCCGCGTGCGCCGGCCGGCGCTCCAGCACCACGCCCACCACCTCCGGGATCACATCGCCGGCGCGGCGCACGATCACCGTGTCGCCCACGCGCACGTCCTTGCGCCGCGTCTCGTCCTCGTTGTGCAGGGTGGCGTTCGAGACGGTGGTGCCGCCCACGAACACCGGCTCCAGCTTGGCCACCGGGGTGAGCTTGCCGGTGCGCCCCACCTGGATGTCGATGTCGCGCACCACGGTGATCTGCTCTTCCGCCGGGAATTTGTGTGCACAGGCCCAGCGCGGCTCGCGCGACACGAAGCCCAGCTCGCGCTGCAGCGAGAGACTGTTGACCTTGTACACCACTCCGTCGATGTCGAATGGCAGGGCGTCGCGTTTTTCCTCGATGCGCTCGTGGAATTCCACCAGTTGCAGTGCACCGCGCACCACCTGGCGCTCGCCGCTCACCGGCAGGCCCATCTTGCCCAGCGCATCCAGCACCGCACTGTGTGTTTCCAGGTCATCTCCCCAGCCCTTCGTTTCGCCCAGGCCATAGGCAAAGAACGACAGCGGGCGCCTGGCTGCCAGGTTGGGGTCGAGCTGGCGTATGCTGCCGGCCGCGCCATTGCGCGGATTGACCAGGGTAGGCAGTCCTTGCGCGCGCTGTTTTTCATTGTATTTTTCGAAATCGGCGCGGCTCATATACACCTCGCCGCGCACTTCCAGCACGGGAGCCTCGCAGCCTTCCAGCCGCAGCGGAATCTGGCGGATGGTGCGGATGTTCTGCGTTACGTCCTCGCCGGTCTCGCCGTCGCCGCGCGTGGCGGCCTGCGCCAGCACGCCGTGCTCATAGCGCAGGTTGATCGCGAGGCCGTCGAATTTCAGCTCGCAGTTGTATTCCACGGCAGGGGCGGCATCACTCAGCCCCAGTTCGCGCCGCACACGCGCGTCGAACGCGACAGCGCCCTGATCGCTGATGTCGGTCTCGGTGCGGATTGAGAGCATGGGCATGGCATGGCGTACCGGCACGAAGCCTTCCAGCACCTTGCCGCCCACGCGGCGGGTGGGGGTATCCTCGGTGCGCAGTTCCGGGTATTGAGCTTCCAGCGCCTGCAGTTCGCGGAACAGCTTGTCGTATTCTGCGTCCGGGATAAGGGGGGCGTCCAGCACGTAGTACTGATAGTCGTTCCGGGCGATCTCATGGCGCAGCCAGGCGGCGCGGCTGCTTGCATCCTTTGGAGCTGTCATCAGGAGAATAATCTGCGCGCCAGCGCGCTTCCGGGGATTATCGGGTAAGCCAGCATTTTTTTCTCGATGGCGGCCACTTGTGAACGGATCATGGCAATGGCCGGATCACCCAGTTCCATGCGGTGGTCATCCACCACGGCCGCCCCCATGTCCGCACCTATTGCGCGGGCAAGCTTGGCCAATTCATCGAAGCGCCGGGTGGGTTGTTCCACTCGCGGCACGTCGAGCTGCAGGGACAGTCCTATGACCGGCATTTCGTTCAGTTCGTCGGCCCGGAACGGGGTTTCATCAAAGTTGCTGAGCATGAACAGGGTGCGTCCGCTGTCGTCAAGCAGGTGGAACGCACCGTCCGGTTGCAGGACCAGGCCATGGCGGTTGGCAGCCCGTGCGAGGTTGCTGCCCATCAGCAGATTGCCCCCGGAGGGCAGGATGTTCAGACCTATCATCTGATCCACTTCGGCGCAGAAATTATCCAGATGCCGCGCGATGCTTGCGGCTTCCGCCACGTCGGGCAGGTTGATTTCGGCGTGAGCCAGTTCTGCAATGTCGCGCATCAGGTCACGAAAATCCTCCAAGCGTGTCTGGCTCACGGCGCCGCTGCGGTCAGCCAGCTGCAGCGCCAGGCGGAAGGTGTCGTACGATAGCGAGCTCTCCGCAGCAACTTTTCCCCATGAAGTTCCGGCAGCCGGAATGCCGCAAATGTGCAGGTTCTTGCCAAAATCGAGGCGCCGCCGCCACAGCGGATCCAATACCTCAGCATGCAGGGGTGAGGAGGCAAACATCACGGCGATGTAATCGGTTCCGGATTCCAGCGTGGTGCACGATTCGTCCGGTGTGTCGTGTGTATCCGGCAGAAATTGCTCTTCGTCGCCCGGAACAGCGGTCAGCCCGGCCGTTTGCCGTGCCAACGTGCCCTGATAAAGCGCATCCGCATGGGGCGCACTGAAAGCAGAGCCGAACCGTTTCCGGTACTGGCGCTGCTGCCATGTGCCATAGCCATACACCGACAGTACCACGAGAATGCCGATGGCCAGCAGGCTGATTTGCAATTCACTCATTATCGTCACCATGACAAGCCCTGGAGCAGGGAAGTGCGACTTCACCCGCTTTCAGGAGTATGCATATGCAAAGGGAAGGTTGTTTTGGGTACGGACAATCGCTTCCGAATGATATGGGTAAGATTATCGCAAGGGCGCGCCCAAATAGCAAAGTTCTGGAGGGGCTAAGCTGCTTCAGGCATGAAAATTCCGCTTGAAATAAGCGGAAAATTCGTCCTGCGGCACAGGCGGGGCAAAGTAGTACCCCTGTGCGAGATCGCATCCGTGCTGGTTCAGGAACGCCAACTGCCGGTCGGTTTCCACCCCTTCGGCAATCACCTTGAGCTTGAGGTTGCGAGCCATGCTGATGATGGTGCTGACGATTGCGGCATCGTCTGGATCATGCGCGATGTCGCGCACGAAGGATTTGTCGATTTTTAGTTTGTCTATCGGCAGCTGCTTGAGGTGGCTCAAGCTGGAATAGCCGGTTCCGAAGTCGTCCATCGCAAGCTGGACCCCCATTTTCTTCATCTCTTTGAGCAACGCGATGGCGGCTTCCGCATCCTGCATGACGGCCGTTTCGGTGATTTCCAGCTCCAGGCTCGAAGGGGAAATTCCGTATTGGTTCAGGATGGCGCGCACTTTTTCGCCGAGGTCCTTCTGGCGGAATTGCACCGCTGACAGGTTTACCGAAACTGAAATTTCCGGCAACCCCGATTTGCGCCATTCGGCCATCTGGCGGCATGACTCGCGCAGCACCCACTCGCCGATCGAGGCGATCATGCCGTTTTCCTCGGCGACCGAGATGAATCTTGTGGGCGGGATCATTTCGCCGTTTTCGGGGTCCTTCCAGCGCAGCAGCGCTTCAGCGCCTACCAGGCGCATGCTGCCCAGGTCCACCTGGGGCTGGTAATAGAGCGTGAATTCTTCGCGTTCCAGCGCGTGGCGCAGATTTCTCTCGATGGATATGCGTTCCAGCGCGCGCCGGTTCATCTCGCTGGTGAAGAAATGATAGTTGTTGCGGCCGTTCTGCTTGGCGTGGTACATCGCGGCATCGGCTTGCTGCAGCAGCTCGTTGCCTTCTTTCCCGTCATCCGGGAACAGGGCGATGCCGATGCTGGTGGTGATTTCCACCTCATGACCGTCAATCACGATGCGCCCGGCGACAGCTTCCAGCAGTTTTTCCGCAATGCCGGAAGCACCCTCCGCCTTTTCCAGTTCGGTCAGCATCAGTACGAATTCGTCGCCCCCCAGGCGGCATACGGTGTCTCCGCTGCGGCTGATGCGGGAGATGCGCCCGGCCACTTCCTGCAGCAGCTTGTCGCCGATGACGTGTCCAAGCATGTCGTTGATATGTTTGAATTTGTCCAGGTCGAGGAACATCACTGCCACCTTGCTTCCAACGCGTCTGGCGTGCGAGAGCGCCTGTCCCATGCGGTCGAGCAGCAACATGCGATTGGGCAATCCCGTGAGGAAGTCGTGCTGTGCCATATGCGTGATGCGCCGCTCCACGGCCTTGCGTTCGCTGATGTCCGCAAACACCGACACATAGTGGGTGATTGCGCCCTGGGCGTCTTTCAGTACGCTGATGCTCAGCCATTCGGGGTAGCTTTCCCCGTTCTTGCGCCGGTCGATGATCTCTCCCTGCCAACGGCCTGATTCAGTGATGTTGCCCCACATATCGCCGTAGAACGTCCGCTCCATCAGGCCGGAGCTCAGCAGTTTCGGGCTCTTGCCGATTACTTCCTCGGCGGTGTAGCCAGTGATTGCGGTGAATGCCGGGTTGATGAAACAGAACATTTGCCTGGCGTCCGTGACCGCGACCCCCTCGCTGATGCTGTTGAGGATGTGTGCATTCAGGAGCAGTTTATTTTCAGCAGCCTTGCGCTCGGTTATGTCGCGCACGAAAGCGCTGAACAGGTGTTTTTCCCCGATGCTGACCGGAGTGATGGCCAATTCGATGGGGAATTCATGGCCGTCGCGGTGCAGCGATTCGATCTCGATGCGCATATTGAGCACTTTTGCCGTGCCGTCGGCCAAGTAATGCTGGACCCCCAGTGTATGTGCCTCGCGGTAGCGCTGCGGGATGAGCATCTCGCTCAACACCCTTCCCACTGCCTCTTCCTGCGGCCATCCGAAGATGTTTTCAGCCTGTTTGTTCCAGCCGGTGATGATACCTCGATCATTCATCAGCACGATGCCATCCAGCGCGCCATCGAATACTGCGCGCTGGATGGCCTCGTTCCTTTGCAATGCCAAGTCGGCCTCCTTGCGCGAGGTGATGTCCTCCTGTATTGCCACGAAGCCGGTGATTGCGTTTTTCTCATCGCGCACCGGGCTGATCGTAATGCTATCCCAGTAGAGTTCGCCGTTCTTGCGCCGGTTGAGCATCTCGCCGCGCCAGGTTCCGCCGGTGCTGATGGTGTTCCACATATCCGTATATGTTTCCGGCGGGGTTTTTCCGGCGCTCAACATGCTGGTTTTCATGCCGATGGCTTCTTCCTGGGTATAGCCGGTGATTGCGGTGAATGCCGGATTGACGAACTCGATGACGCCTCTCGGGTCAGTGATGATCACGCTGGCTGCGCTTTGCTCCACTGCCTGCAACAGCTTGCGCATTTTCAGGGTTGCATGCCGATGGGCATGCACCATGGCGTCAAATGCCTGGCCCAAACGCCCGATTTCGTCATTTCCGGATAGCCCAGAAAATGCGCCGGTAACGCCATGCTCGAATGCGACTACGGCTTGCATCAGCTTGCCGATGCGGCGTGAAACCAGGAAATGCATCATCAGCCAGGCGACCAGGAATAACGCCGCAGCCGTCCAGCTGGTTTTTTTAATCCATTCCTGGGTGAGTGCTGTGCGTTCGGACAGCATGTACGCCGGGTCGCCAACAATGAACAGGATGTAATTGCGTGCGGATAATTGTTTGTTTGTGCCAGCTGAGGGTGGGTGCGGAACGGGGTAGGCAGACAATACCAGATTGCGTTCCAGTGATACCCAGGTTCTGCCGCCTGTCGGTACATCAAGCGTTGCCTCCGGATCAATGCTCGTGGCATCCTTGCCGGTCGCCGAGGGATCCATGGCAGAAATTACCTTGCCTTGCCCATTTTCAAGCAGCGCTATTTTGATTTCAGGCGCATTACCCAGGGATTCAAGCTGCTGCCGGACACCGTCCAGCTTTCCCTGGCGCAGTTGGTATGCAATGCTGGATTGCATGCGTGAAGCCAAAAGCGTCTGGCCCCGCTGCATATCGGCAAATATCTCCAGCCGATCCTGCTCCTGCACGGTTTGATAAGTAAAGAGCCATCCCAGGACAACCAGCGCCAGCAACGCCAGCGGCAACAGCAGCCGCAACGACAGGAATTCGAACCGGGAAATAAGGTCCTGTTGCCTGCGCCGGGCTGACTTTGTTGCCGTCATTTCGGAGATTCAGCAAGCAGCGCGGGCTCAACCAGCATGGAGGGGTCAAAACCGATTTCCAGCTTTCCTTGGTTGAGCAGGGAGTGTTGCGCAGCTTCGATGACCGTTCCGATGGGAGGGGGGTCGCCAAGCAATTCCAGCTGATTGCGCTGCAGGCCGTAAAGCTCCAGTCCCTGCCGTGCCGCGTTGAATTGCGCAAGGGTGAGGCCTTCCCGTCTTGCCATGGCTTGCGCAGCCTGGTCCGGATTGCTGTGCATATAATCCAGGGCTTTCCGCCAGCCCAGCAGCAATTGCTGCATCTCTGAGTGGTATTGCCCGATATATTCGTCGCGCGTGACCAGTACATCCAGCCTCTTTCCGGGCGCGGCATCGAACAGAAGTATGATTTTCAGGTCCGGAATGTCGCGCCGGAGCAACAACGCGTTTTCCAGGGTGAGTGCTGCCAGATGGATTTTCTGGCTGCGGAGGGCATCCGCTGTTTCAGCCGGGCTCTTGAATTCGGAGAGACGAAGGTTGCTCCCCTGCAGATAGCCCTGGTCTTGCGCAAGAAACACCGGCTCATAGCCGGGCCAGGCGCTGGCGCCAAACACCATGGGCGGCTGCGGCGTTTTGTCGCATGCCGCGAGCAACAGTGGCAACAGCGCAGCAGCGAAGATTCCGGAGAATGATAATTTTGTCATTGCACTAATCTGGTACTGAGGCAGGAAATGTACCCGCCCAGGCTATACTATGCAAGCGGAAGCTCCCCGCTGGTCGCTCCTATTGTGGAAAGCTCCTGTATTGCATGCAGATATTCCGGTTGTTCGTGCAATTGCACCAGGGCAGGGGGATGCGAGTGGCCGCGCATATGCGCCAGTCGCGCGCGGCTTGCCGCCGGCATTTCCCAGTGCAATCCGGAAAGCAGCTCATCTGCCAGGTCCGGACGATTGCACACCAGCACCATATCGCAGCCCGCATGCAACGCGGCTTCTGCGCGCTGTACGATACCGCCTGCCACAGTAGCGCCTTCCATGCTGAGATCATCGCTGAAAATGCAGCCTTCGAAACCCAGTTCGCTGCGCAGCACTTTTTTCAGCCACACGCTGGAAAATCCGGCCGGCTTGTCGTCCACCCTGGGATAAATCACATGCGCCGGCATGATGGCTGCCAGGCCGGCGCTCACCATGTGACGGAAAGGGATCAGATCGCATAATTCAATGTCAGTGTAGCTGCGTTCATCCACCGGGATTTCCAGATGCGAATCGGCACGCACATATCCATGGCCGGGGAAATGCTTGCCCACTGAAGCCATGCCTCCCTGGCGCAGCCCCTGGATCAGGCTATGCGCCAGATCGGCGATCGCCTGCACATCAGAATGGAAGGCGCGGTCGCCGATCACCGAACTCGACCCGTAATCCACATCCAGCACCGGCGTGAAGCTGAAATCCACCCCGTGCGCGCGCAGCTCTACGGCCAGCACATAGCCTGACTGCTGGGCCAGATGCCTGGCGCGTTTCGGATGGGCATCCCATATTTTCCCTAATTCACGCATGGCCGGGATGCGGCTGAATCCTTCGCGGAAACGCTGCACCCGGCCGCCCTCATGATCCACCGCGATCAGCAATGGCGGGTTGCGCAACGCATGGATGGAGGCGGTTAGTTCCAAGAGCTGGCGCGGCGATTCGTAATTGCGCGCAAACAGGATGATGCCGCCCACCAATGGGTGCATGAGCCGCACCTTATCCTCAGGCGTCAGCGTCTTGCCCGCCACATCCAACATTACCGGCCCCAGTCCCATTTTCAACCTCCTGAATTCAGATTGCGCAGATTATACTTTTATTGACCAAATTTTCATTCTGCGCGATGATGGCGCGCGTTTCGGCGTACCCCTCATCTTTGTTCATATAATGCACCATTCGGGAGATTCCACCATGAATAAATTACTGGCAGCCATACTTATTTCCGTCGTTCCTGCCATCGCGCATGCCGGATTGCTGGACGGCAAGGCAGATGCTCTGAAGGAAAAAGCCGCGAAAGGCGCAGAAAGCAAGGCGCGCGCCAAAGGCAATGAAAAGATCGCGGCGCAGGTCAACAAGCGCTTGCTGAAGGAATCGCGCAAGAATCAGTGTTCATTCAAGAGTGGCAGCGACCAGATCGAGAACGAAAAGGCGTGCGCCGGCAAGTCCAAGAAGCTGGCGAACGAGATTATCGACGTGAAGAAGTATCTGCAATCCCAGGGATACGGCGGCTTCAAGTTCATCGTGACCGGCCACACCGATTCCACCGGAGATGCCGCCAAGAACAAGGATCTTTCGCAGCGCCGCGCGCAAGTGATGGTGAACCAGCTGGTGGCCAAGGGCGTGGACAAGGGCGACATCGAGGCGCTGGGGATGGGCTCCGAACGCATGCTGGTCAAGCCGGACAACACTCCTGCGAAGAAAGCCAAGAACCGCAGGTACGAAGTCGAAGTCAGGTTCTAAAGAAGCAAAACGCCCCGGCTAGCCGGGGCGAACTTTTGGACCTCTGAGTCAGCGGTTCCTCTTCCTTATTTAATCTACCTTCATCGGCAGGATGACCATCTGCTGGCCGCGCAGGGAATTATCCGACTGAAGATAATCGGCTATAGCGTCGGGATTTGAGTATCTGGCTCCTGCAAAAAATGAATGAGCTCCGACCCCTATACCTATATACTCCCGGTTGTGCCAGCAATTATAGTTATGCCTGCACTCCCTGCCGGGTTTAGCGAAATTGGACACCTCGTACTGCACATATCCTGCATCAGTTAATCCATCTATAATAAGGGAATACATATCGGCAACGATATCATCATCAGGGAGAACCAGCTCTTTCTTATTATAGCTGTCCCAGAACGGTGTACCATCCTCCAGTATCAGGCTGTATATAGAGACATGCTCAGGGTTTAGCCTGATGATTGTATTGAGGTCGTTATTTAATATTTCCATATCCTGATTGGGAGTACCAAACATCAGGTCTATATTTATATTATCAAATATATCCCTGGCCAGATGATAGCTTTCTATCGCCTGCTGTGATGAATGGAGCCTCCCGAGAGTTTTCAATACATTATCATCAAAACTCTGCACCCCGAAAGATACCCTATTTATCCCCAATTGCTTATATTCTTTTAATTTTAATTCACTGCTCGAGGCTGGGTTTATCTCAATGGACACCTCAGTTTCAGGCACAAAATATGGTTTTATCTTATCTATAAATGAAGATAAAACAGGTAATGGCATAATAGACGGGGTACCGCCGCCAAAATATACCGTATCGAAGGAAATATCCTTGTGACTTTGTAAGTAAAAATCAAGCTCTTCACACATCTTCTGAGCCAGATGCCCCATCTTATCAAAGTCTTTGTCATAGGAGGCAAAGTCACAATACCGGCACTTGGATTGGCAAAAAGGCCAGTGGATATACAATCCGTACATAATTAAACTACCAAAAAGCTAACTAATTTCCGCGGTTAAAATCGTTCTTGGCCTTTCTGATGTTATACACGAGGGCATCGGCCATGTTTTTAAATAGCTCAGCGACGTTCTCCATGCTGTCGAGCTCATCTTTTGCCTTTGCCTGATACTCTTCTACGAATTGGTTCGCCTCAACTATATTCCTAGATAACTCGACCATCTCCTGCATGCTCATGTTCTGATTGCTTTTCAGTCTCTCATACAGGCTAATGAGCATCTCTTTATTTGTACTGTAGCTTTTCATGTTGGACAGGCTCGATTCTATCTCCATGAGTATAGATGAGAAATGG
>DATDDB010000134.1:0-5372 GCA_036524005.1 Gallionellaceae bacterium
GCGTAGTAGTTGATGTCGATCACGTTGTCCAGCATGCGCATCGCGGTGGTCACGGTACGCCGGAGCTTGTCGTGGTCGAGCTGGCCGAACTTGGCATGCCCCTTGGGATACAGGTGCGCGGCCAGGTTGACCGAGCCCAGGTTGCACACGGCGATTTCGGAATCGGAGGTGTTCAGGGTGATTTCGGTGCACAGGTTGGAGCTGTGCACCACACCCACGTGCTGCTGCGGGCTGCGCACGTTGCACGGATCCTTGAAGGTGATCCAGGGATGGCCAGTCTCAAACAGCATGGTGAGCATCTTGCGCCACAGGGTCTGCGCCGGGATCTTCTTGAACAGCTTGATCTCGCCGCTGGCCACCTTGGCTTCGTAGGCGGTATAGGCATGCTCAAATTCCTTGCCGAACTTGTCGTGCAGGTCGGGACAGGTGGAGGGCGAGAACAGGGTCCATTCGCCGCCCTCCATCACGCGCTTCATGAACAGGTCGGGAATCCAGTTCGCGGTGTTCATGTCGTGGGTGCGGCGGCGGTCGTCGCCCGTGTTCTTGCGCAGCTCGAGGAATTCCTCGAGGTCCAGGTGCCAGGCCTCCAGGTAGGCGCACACCGCGCCCTTGCGCTTGCCGCCCTGGTTCACCGCCACGGCGGTGTCGTTCACCACCTTGAGGAAGGGCACCACGCCCTGCGACTTGCCGTTGGTGCCCTTGATGTGGCTGCCCAGTGCGCGCACGTTGGTCCAGTCGTTGCCCAAGCCGCCGGCAAACTTGGACAGCAGCGCATTTTCCTTGAGCGCCTCGTAGATGCCGTCCAGGTCGTCCGCCACCGTGGTGAGGTAGCAGGAGGAGAGCTGCGAGCGGCGCGTGCCGGAGTTGAACAGGGTGGGCGTCGAGCTCATGAAGTCGAAACTGGACAGCAAGCGGTAGAATTCGATGGCGCGCGTGTCGCGCTCCACCTCGTTCAGCGCGAGCCCCATCGCCACGCGCATGAAGAATGCCTGCGGCAGTTCGATGCGCTCATCGTTGACGTGCAGGAAATAGCGGTCATACAAGGTTTGCAGCCCGAGGTAGCCAAACTGCAGGTCGCGGCTGGCATCCAGCTCGCGCGCCAGGCGCGGCAAATCGAAATTTGCCAGCTCCGGGTCGAGCAACTCGGCCTCGATGCCGCGCTTGATGTAACCGGGGAAGTAATCGGCATAGCGCTGCTGCATCTCGGCCTGGGTGACGGTTTCGCCCAGTATCTCGCAGCAGATGTTGTTCAGCAGCAGGCGCGCGGTGACAAATCCGTAGGCCGGATCCTGCTCGATCAGCGAGCGCGCCGAAAGAATGATGCACTTGCGCACCTCTTCCACCGGCACGCCGTCATACAAATCCTTCAGCGTCAGCTGCAGCACCTTGCCGGGATCCGCTGCGTCGCCCAGGCCTGCGCAGGCAGACTTGATCAGCGCGGACAGGTCTGAAACGTCCAGAGGGCGCCGCGCGCCTTTGTCTGTCACCGTGATAACGGTGGAGGATTCCTGCTTTTCCTGCCTGGCCTTGCCGCGCTCTTGCGAACGCGCTTCGCGGTACAGCACATAGGAGCGCGCCACGTCGTGTTCGCCGGAGCGCATCAAGGCCAGTTCAACCTGATCCTGGATGTCTTCTATATGCAGCGTTCCGCCGTGGGGCTGGCGGCGCATCAGCGCATTGACCACCGCACCCGTCAGCTGCTCCACCAGCTCGCGCACGCGCGCAGAAGCTGCGCCCTGCCCTCCGTTCACCGCGATGAAGGCCTTGGTCATGGCGATGGAAATCTTGGCCGGCTCGAACGGGACAACCGAGCCATTGCGGCGTATCACCTTGTATTGGTCGTACGGCGTGCTGACCACAGCCGGTTTTGCATCATCGAGTACGGGAACGGGTGAGGAAAAGTTACTGCCGGCTGCATGCAACATGCGATTTCTCCCTGTTTTGCCGGGCCTAGCCCAAAAATAGAAAACCACTACATCTAGTGGTCGGTTGCGGATTTTTCGCTAATTCTAGTGCATCAAGAAATTTATGCAAGGGAAATTTTTATCTAGATATTTTTTGCAGCACCGCAGAACATCCACGTCGCCGCACAGGAAATGGCACGCAGAAAAAAGCTGAAATGCGACGCATAGTTGGCCAAAAAATTGGCCGCATCAGCTGATCCTTATACTCCGGAAATCCGGAATCCAGGGTACTCAACCGGCTTGAGGTGTGCACTCACTCCGGCCGAAAAAAATTTCGCCCGATCAGGGAAAAATAATGATGCCAATCGAAGTGGGGGCCGGGGTCGGTTTTGCGCTGCGGCGCAATATCGGAATGCCCGGCGATACTGCTGATGGGATATTTACGGCACAGCTTTCGCGTGAGCCGTGCCAGCGCGGCATATTGCAGCTCCGCAAACGGCTGGAAATCATCGCCCTCCAGTTCTATGCCTATGGAAAAATCGTTGCAGCGCTCGCGTCCGCGCCAGCTCGATACCCCGGCATGCCATGCACGCTTGCCGCACGCCACGAACTGAATGATTTCACCATCACGCCGGATGAGGAAATGCGCCGAAACTTTCATCCCCTGAAGTTGCGCATAATAAGGGTGTAGCGTGGTATCCAGGGTATTGGTGAACAGCTGGATGATGGCATCGCCGCCAAATTCGCCCGGCGGCAGGCTGATATTGTGGATCACCAGCAGGTCAGCTGCCGCCCCCGGCGAACGCCGGTCATGGTTCGGTGAGGCAATCTGGCGCACGCCGCTGACCCAGCCGCCCGCATCAAGCTTCACCGCTTTGCCCGCTTTCTTTTTCGGTTATCCCCAGGCGTTCCATGCGGTAACGCAGGGTGCGAAAGGTGATGCCCAGCAACTTGGCCGCCGCAGTGCGATTGAAGCCGGTCTGGCGCAACGCCCTCAGGATGGCACGGCGCTCGATGCGGTCAAGGTAGTCGGGCAGCGGATACTTGCCGGTAACTGTCCCGGCGACCGTCTCCCGTTTGTTTTCGGGAAGAGACAGATTCAGGTCATCGGGGGTGATCATCCCGCCGTTGCATAGCGCCAGCGCGCGCTCGATCAGGTTTTCCAGCTCGCGCACGTTGCCCGGGAAGTCGTATTGCCGCAACTGTTCCAGCGCCTCCGGCGCAAACTCGATGTCGACAACACCGCGCAGGCGCACCAGCAACTGCTGCGCGATGTCCACGATGTCATCGCGCAATTCGCGCAGTGCAGGCATATGCAGGGCGATCACGTTCAGCCGGTAATACAGGTCCTGCCGGAACTTGCCCTGCTGCACCAGTTCGGCCAGCGCGCGGTGGGTTGCGCTGATGATGCGCACATCCACCGGCTCTTCCTGGGTATCACCGACCTTGCGCACTTTTTTCTCCTGAATGGCGCGCAACAGCTTGACCTGCATGGAAAGAGGCAGGTCGGCCACTTCATCCAGGAACAAAGTGCCGCCATTCGCGGCCTGGAAAAACCCGTCGCGGTCCCGGTCCGCCCCGGTAAAGGAGCCTTTGCGATACCCGAAGAATTCGCTTTCCATCAGCGTCTCCGGGATCGCGCCGCAGTTGACGGCGATGAATGGTTGTCCGCGCCGCGCGCTCTTTTCCACGATCAACCGTGCCGCAAGCTCCTTGCCGCTGCCGGACTCGCCGCTGATATGCACCGGGGCCTGGCTGCGCGCCACGCGCTCGATCAATCCGCGCACCGACTCCATCGCGGGGGATTTCCCCAGCAATACGGGCCCGTCCTGTGAGGCAGCTGCCGGGGATTGCGGCAGCTTGAGCGCAGACTTGACCAGCGCACGCAATTGGTCCAGCGCAACCGGCTTGGAAAGGTAATCGAAGGCTCCGGCCTTGAGCACTGAAATGGCATTTTCCATGTTGCCGTGCGCGGTGATGACCGCCACAGGCACATCCGCGTGGTGCGAGGCGACATGGTTCACCACTTCCAGCCCGTCGCCATCCGGCAGGCGCATGTCTGTCAGGCACAGGCTGAATTTCTTGCTATCCAGTTGCCGCAGCGCTTCTTTTACCGTGGCAGCTCGCCCCACTCCCAGCCCCATGCGCGACAGGGCTAGCTCCAGCAAATCCAGCAGGTCCTTTTCGTCATCCACGATCAGCACCCGCGCCGCCGATTCCCTAACGCGCTCAGTGTTCATCCGCCCCCCCCGAATACGATGCGGAAACAGGCGCCGCCCTGGCCGCGCCGCACATATTCCAGCAGGGCACCATTGGCTTCGCAGAGTTCACGCGCAATATACAGCCCCAGCCCGGTGCCGCCGGGATCGGTGGTAAAAAACGGCTCGAACAGCTGCTGTTCGACATCGGGTGCGACCCCTGCCCCGTCATCGGCCACCTCAAGCATTACCTTGCCGTCGGCGGAGCGCAAGCTGCGCAGCTCCACGCTGCCGGGCTGCTTGCTGCAATAACGCATGGCATTGCCGCACAAATTCCACAGCACCTGGTTGAAATGTCCCTGGTCGAAATTGATTTCCTGGTCCGGCTCTGCCTTGATCAGGATCGTCTCCGGCGCCGCATGCTCGGCCTGGCAGATGTCGTTGGCGAACTTTCGCAATTCCTCTCCCAGCCGCAAGGTTTCCGCCTGCACCCGGTCGCGCCGGTTCAATTGCATGACGTCCTGAACGATGTTGTTAAGCCGCCCGGTGTTTTCCAGGATGATGCCCGCCAGCTGTTTCCTTGCGGTTTCGTCCTGCTCCTCGCGGAACAGCTCCACTGCATAGCTGATCGCCGAGAGCGGATTGCGGATTTCATGTGCTATATTCGCGGTCAGCCGCCCCAGCGCAGCCAGCTTGATTTGCTGAGCCTGGGCCTGCACACGCTGCATGTCTTCGAGCACCAGCAGCGCTCCCCCGAAGTTGTCCTGTCGCACCGGAAGAAATCGCGCACGCACCAGCCGATTGGTGGCCGGAAGACGCACGCCTTCGGGAGGACGGCCCTGGTCCCTCCTCCAGTCCTTGAACAATTCCGCCAACATCGGGGCACATTTTTCCAGGGTCGCTTCGCCTGGCCGTTTGAAGTCATATCCAAGAAGACGATCCGCGCTCGGATTATGTTGCCTGATCGCCCCCCTTTCGTCCACCACCAGCACGCCGTCCGGCAATCCCTGGATCACCAGGCGATTGACCTCTGCCATGCCTGCCAGCTCGGCGCCGCGCAGAGTTGCCAGCTTTTCACTGGCAACGGCATACTTGGCGAGGGTGTGAGCCAGCCAGGCCACTGCGAAATAGGCAATGCTCAGCAGGCCGACCTGAAAGTACTGAGTGACTTCGGCCTCCTGGGTCAATACCGCATATGAATGCCCCAGCAACATGCCGATACTGGCCAGTGCCGCGAAGAACAGCGTGATCCTGCCGCGGCTGATGATGC
>DATDDB010000135.1:0-29835 GCA_036524005.1 Gallionellaceae bacterium
CGGCTGCGACGCCGGCCATGGGATAGCAACCGGTGCATCCGGAAGGCCTCTGGGATGCCCTCAATGGCGATGGAAAAACTTTGGAATCTTGGAAAAAAGAATGCCCACTTGTTAGTGGGCACTCTCGCGGACAACCGCATGTGTTGGTAGGCGCGATTGGACTCGAACCAACGACCCCCACCATGTCAAGGTGGTGCTCTAACCAGCTGAGCTACGCGCCTGCGAAGCCGTGCATTCTACCCGAACTCGGCCGCCGACTCAAACCCCCGGCGGCCCCTTTTCCTCTGCCTCACCCAGCGCCCGCACAATACGGCGATCCGGCACCACCCAAGCGAGCGCCACCAGCACATACAGGGCATTCGCGAGCCATGGGCTGACAAAAGCCAGCAATATGGCGGTCAGGTAGGCCACGATGGACAGTTTGCCCTTGACGTCCTTGCCCACCGCCCGCGCAAGCACCGACTCCGCGCCCTGCTGACGGATGATGACAAGCTGCAGTATCGTATAGGCAATGGCCGCCATGAACAGCACGGCACCGTACAGCGCGGTGGGCATGGCGGTGAAGTGATTTTCGCCCGCCCAGCCGGTCACGAATGGAAACAGCGACAGCCAGAACAGCAGGTGCAAATTGGCCCACAGGATCGCGCCGTTGACCTGCCTCACGCTGTGCAGCATGTGGTGGTGGTTGTTCCAGTAGATGCCGACGTAGATGAAGCTCAGCACATAGCTGAGAAACACCGGAAGCACGGGCAGCAGTGCGGAAGCATCCGAGCCGTGCGGCACCTTCATCTCCAACACCATGATGGTGATGATGATGGCGATGACGCCATCGCTGAACGCCTCCAGCCGGCCCTTGTCCATTTTATAGAGTACGCCCTATCGCCCCGGCTATCGCGCCCAGTGTGCCCATGAGGCTCTTGAGTTCATGCGGGGCCAGCGCCTGGTCGGCATCGCACCACGCATCGCACGGGCTGGGGTGCATTTCGACCAGCAGGCCGTCAGCGCCCGCCGCGATGGCGGCCTGCGACAGGGCGGGCACCATCCAGGCCTTGCCGCCCGCGTGCGAAGGATCGACGATTACCGGCAGGTGGGTCTCCTTCTTCAGCACCGGGATGGCGGTCACGTCCAGCACGTTGCGGTAGTAGGTTTCGAAGGTGCGGATGCCGCGCTCGCAGAAGATGATATTGTGGTTGCCGCCCGCCGCGATGTATTCCGCCGCCATCAGCCATTCGGAAATGGTGGCCGACATGCCGCGCTTGAGGATCACCGGCCTGTTGATCTTGCCGACTTCCTTGAGCAGGTCGAAGTTCTGCATGTTGCGCGTGCCGATCTGGATCACGTCCACGTTGTATTCCATGAAGGCGTCGAGCTGGCGTACATCCATCAATTCGGTGACGATGGGCAGCTTGTACTTGTCCGCCGCACGGCGGAAGATGTCCAGTCCTTCCACGCCCTTGCCCTGGAAGGTGTAGGGGCTGGTACGCGGCTTGAAGGCGCCGCCGCGCATCAGTCGGCAGTTGGCCTCATGCACGAATTTTGCCGACAGATCCATCTGCTCCTGGGTTTCCACCGAGCAGGGGCCGGCGATGATCTGGATCTGCTTGCCGCCCAGCGGCACGCCGGAAATGTCGATGACCGTGCTTTCCTTGTGCGATTCGCGCGACACGATCTTGTACTGCTTGGCGATGTGCATCGCCGATTCCACGCCCGGCAGCGGGGTGAACATTTCCGGGTCGAGCGAACGCTCGTCGCCTATCGCGCCGATCACGGTGCGCTCGATTCCGCGCGAAATGTTGGCCTGCAGGCCAGCGGCCTCCAGCTTCTTCACCACCGCGCCGATTTGCTCGTCGGTGACTTCCCTGCCCATTACTATGATCATTTGGTTTCCTCAATCGCCTGCTGCAATGCAGATAAAAATTTTGCGTTTTCCGCTTCGGTACCTATGCTCACGCGCAGGTACTCGGCCATCTCATAATTCGCGACCGGACGCACGATCACGCCCAGTTCCAGCAGGCGGCGGTACATTTTCAGCCCGTCGCCTATCCTGAAACTGATGAAGTTGCCAAAGGAAGGAATATACTCCAGCCCCAGCCTTTTGAGGCCCGCAGTGATTTGCGCCATGCCGCGCCGGTTCATCTCGTGGGTTTGGCGCACAAACTCGTCATCCCGCAGCGCCGCCACGGCCGCGGCCTGCGCGATGCTGTTGACGTTGAAGGGCTGGCGCACGCGGTTCATCATATCCACCACCTGTGGGTGGGCAAAGGCATAGCCCACGCGCAATCCGGCCAGGCCGTAAGCCTTGGAGAAGGTGCGCGAAATGATGAGGTTGGGAAATTCCTTCAGCCAGGCGACAGAGTCGTAACGGCATTCCTGCGGCAGATATTCGTTGTAGGCCTCGTCCAGCACCATCAGCACCTGCGGCGGCAGCGCGCGCATGAATTCCAGCAAGTCCCCTGCGCTCAGGAAGGTACCGGTCGGATTGTTGGGATTGGCGATGAAGACCAGCTTGGCCTTGTGCTCGATTGCCGCTTTCAGCATGGCGTTCAGGTCGTGGCCGAAATTGATGGCGGGCACCTTGACGCCGGTCGCACCCACGCATTGAACCGCCAGGGGATATACGGCAAAGGCATGGGCCGCATATACCGCCTTATCGCCCACGGTAAGGAAGGCGCGCGCGGCCAGTTCCAGCATGTCGTTTGAGCCATTGCCCAGCACGATGCGCGCATGCTCCACGCCATAGCGTTTGGAGAGCGCTTCCTTCAGCTCAAACCCGTTGCCGTCCGGATACAGCGCGATGGTCTTGATCGCCTCCAGCATGGCGGACACCGCCTTGGGGCTGCAGCCCAGCGGGTTTTCGTTGGAGGCCAACTTGACGATGCCGCTGATGCCCAGCTCGCGCTCCAGTTCAGCAATCGGCTTGCCGGGCTGGTAGGGCGCAATGGCGCGTATGTATGTAGGGGCCAGATCGGAATAATTCATTTCAAACCTTGATATACACCCCTCCCACTTGCAGGGGGAAGGCTGGGATGGGGTAAAACCTGAAGCCTGCTTCTGCATCGCTTCTACCCCCGCCCTGGCCCTCCCTCAGCAGAGGGGGCGGGAATTAATTAAACGGCCATTGGATATGAACCGAGTATTTTCACAAACGCGGCGACTTGCTTCAACTCCACCAATGCTGCCGCCACCTTTGCATCCAGCAGATGCCCCTCGATGTCCACGAAGAACACATATTCCCACAAGCCGGAGCGCGCCGGGCGCGATTCCAGCTTGGTCATGGAGACGCCATGCCTGGCCAGCGGGGTCAGCAGATCATGCACCGCGCCGGGGCGGTTGGGGGCAGACATCACCAGCGAGGTTTTGTCCTTGCCGGAAGGCGCCACATCCTGATTGCCTATGACGATGAAGCGCGTGGTGTTGTTGGCATCGTCCTCGATGTTTTCCACGCACACCTTTACGCCAAAATGCCTTGCAGCCTGTATTCCGGCAATGGCCGCGCTATGCGCTTCTTGCGCCGCCAGGCGCGCAGCTTCCGCGTTGCTGGAGACCGCAATGCGCGCCGCCTGCGGCAGGTTTGCATTCAGCCAGCCCTGGCATTGCCCGAGCGATTGTGCATGCGAGTAAACGATACGGATCGCGTCCATCTCGCACTCGCGCGCAAGCAGGCATTGATGGACAGGCAACATTACCTCTCCGCATATCTGCAACTTGCTCTGCATCAGCAGATCCAGGGTGCGGCCGACCGCCCCCTCGGTGGAATTTTCGGCGGGCACCACGCCGTAATGGGCTATCCCCACTTCGACCGCGCGAAACACCTCATCTATGGTCGCGTGCGGGGCCTTTTGCACCGCGTTCCCGAACCGCTTCAGGGCGGCCGCTTCGGAGAAGGTTCCTTCCGGGCCGAGATAGGCAATTTTCAGCGGTGATTCCAGCGCACGGCAATGCGACATCACCTCGGTAAACAGTTGCGTTACCGTTTGCCCGGGTGACTCCACGTTCTCAAACAGCTGCCTCACGCTCCCGGACGGCAAGGGTCCTGGATTGGTCCGCACCATGCGCTCCAGCACCTGCGCCTCGCGCTCGGGACGCAGCACGGCGGACCCGTTTTTTTCATGGCCGATCTGCTGCGCCAGCTTGGCGCGCTCGTTGAACAGCCGCAGCAGCTCGTCGTCTATGCGGTCTATCTGTTCGCGGTATTGTTTCAGCTTTTGGCTCATCAGCTCTCTAGGGGCAGGTCGCGCACCTTCAGCACGCCGGGTATGGCGGCAATGCGGGCGATCAGTGCGGCGCCGGCCGCGCTGTCGGTATCCACCAGCGTATAGGCCATGTCGCCGCGCGACTTGTTCATCATGTTGTGAATATTGATACCGGCTTCGGCCAGCCGGGTGGAAATCTGACCCAGCATGTTGGGCACATTGGCATTGGCGATGCCGAGGCGGAATGCCGATTCGCGCGCCATGCTGACATTGGGGAAATTCACCGCATTCTGGATATTGCCGTGCTCGAGGTAATCGCACAGCTCATCCACCACCATCACCGCGCAATTATCCTCGGCCTCCTGCGTGGAGGCTCCCAGGTGCGGCAGCGCAATCACACCGGGATGGTTCTGGGTCTTGCCCGCCGGGAAATCACACACATAGGCGCGTAGGTGCTTGGCTGCCAGCGCCGCCAGCACCGCATCGTTGCTCACGATGCCGTCGCGCGAGAAGTTTAGCAGCACGCTGCCGTTTTTCATGGCCTGCACGCGCTTCTCGTCCATCATGTTACGTGTTCCGTCCAGCAGCGGGACATGCAGGGTGACAAAATCGCTGTGCTTGAGCAGATCCTCGACGCTGTTTGCCTTCTTCACCTGCGAGGACAGGCTCCATGCGGCATCCACCGTGATCTCCGGGTCGTAGCCGATCACTTTCATGCCCAAAGCAATGGCGGAATCAGCCACCAAACGCCCCACCGCGCCCAGCCCGATGACGCCCAGCGTGCGCCCGCGCAGCTCCGTGCCGGCATAATGTTTCTTGCCATCCTCAACCTGATTGCGCAGTGTTTCGTCGTCCCCCTTCAGGCTGTCGGTAAAATGCAGCGCGGGCACGATATGGCGCGCCGCGAGCAGCATGCCCGCGATGACCAACTCCTTCACCGCATTGGCATTGGCGCCCGGCGCATTGAATACCGGAACGCCGCGCACGCTCATGGACTTCACCGGCACGTTGTTGGTGCCCACTCCGGCGCGCGCGATGGCCAGCACGGAGCCCGGGATGCGCATTTCCAGCATGTTGTGCGACCGCACCAGGATGGCATCCGGTTCAGCAATTTCTGTTCCGGTAACATAACGTTCGCGCGGCAAGCGCTCCAGGCCAACCGCCGAGATCTTGTTCAGCGTCAGGATCTGGAAGTTCTTAGCCATGGCCGTTTCTTGCCCCGATGACATTCATCCCTGGGTCCGGGCAAATTCGCCCATGAAGCTCACCAGCGCCTGCACACCCTCCAGCGGCATCGCGTTGTAGATCGACGCGCGCATGCCACCCACGGAACGGTGGCCCTTCAACTGCAGCAGGCCGCGTGCATCGGCCTGCTTGAGGAAGTCCGCGTCCAGGCTGGCATCCTTCAGGGTGAACGGCACGTTCATGCGCGAGCGGTCCGCCTTGTTTACCGGGCAATTGTAGAACCCGTTGCTGGCATCGATTGCGTCGTACAGCAGCCTGGCCTTGGCGATATTGGTCTTTTCCATCGCCGCGACGCCGCCGTTCTTCTTCAACCACTGGAACACCAGGCCTGCCATGTAGATCGCATAGGTCGGAGGCGTGTTGTACATCGAGTCGTTATCGGCGTGGATCTTGTAGTCCAGCATGGTCGGCAGCCGCGGGTCGGCATGGCCCACCAGGTCTTCGCGCACGATGACCACGGTCAATCCTGCGGGGCCGATGTTCTTCTGCGCGCCCGCATAAATCAGGCCGAATTTCGACACATCCATCGGGCGCGACAGGATGTTGGACGACATGTCCGCCACCAGCGGCACCTTGCCGGTGTCGGGCACCCAGCTGAATTCCACGCCGCCTATGGTTTCGTTGGGTGTGTAATGCACGTAGGCGGCATTCTGATCCAGCTTCCAGGTAGCGAAAGCCGGGACGTAGGTGCAGTTCCTGTCTGAGCTGTCTGCCGCCAGGTTCACGTTGCAGAATTTTTTTGCCTCGCCGATGGCCTTTTTCGACCATTCGCCGGTGTTCACGTAATCGGCGGAAGTCTTGCCGCGCAGCAGGTTCAGGGGAATCATGGAAAACTGCAGATGCCCGCCGCCCTGCAGGAACAGCACCTTGAAGTTGGCGGGTATGCCCATCACTTCGCGCAGGTCGGCTTCGGCCTGAGCGTGGATGCCCATGTATTCCTTGCCGCGATGCGACATCTCCATCACCGACATGCCGCTGCCGTTCCAGTCCGTCAATTCGGCCTGCGCCTGCTGCAACACTGCCTTAGGCAATACCGCCGGTCCTGCGCTGAAGTTGTAGGTCGTCATGGCTTGTTCCCCGTTGGTTTACTCGGAATCCTCTTCGGCTTCTGCAATGCGGCTCAAACCCGCCAGCTTGTCGCCGTCATTCAGGCTCATCAGGGTCACGCCCTGGGTCGTACGTCCCATCTCGCGGATTTCATTGACGCGGGTGCGGATCAGCACGCCGTTGGTGCCGATCAGCATGATCTCGTCTTCCTGGTTCACCAGGGTGGCTGCCACCAGCTTGCCGTTGCGCTCGGAGGTCTGGATGGCGATCATGCCCTGCGTGCCACGCCCGTGGCGGGTGTATTCTGCGATCGGGGTGCGCTTGCCGTAGCCGTTTTCGGTGGCCGTCAGCACGCTCTGCTGCTCGTTTTCGGCCACCAGCAAGGCAATGACCTTGCCGCCCTTGGCCAGGTTCATGCCGCGCACGCCGCGCGAGGCGCGCCCCATCGGGCGCACGTCGTTTTCGTCGAAGCGCACTGCCTTGCCCTCATCCGAGAACAGCATCACGTCGTGCTTGCCGTCGGTGATCGCCACGCCGATCAGGTAGTCGCCCTCGTCCAGATTGATGGCGATGATGCCTGCCTTGCGCGGGTTGGCGAAGTCGGACAGCGGGGTCTTCTTCACCGTACCCTCCAGGGTGGCGAAGAACACGTAATGGTTCTCGTCGAACTCCTTCACCGGCAGGATGGCGTTGATTTTCTCTCCCGGCTCCAGCGGCACCAGGTTGATGATGGGCTTGCCACGCGCGGTGCGCGCGCCTTGCGGCACGTCATAGACCTTGAGCCAGTAGACGCGCCCGCGGCTGGAGAAGCACAGGATGTAATCGTGCGTATTGGCGATGAACAGGTTGTCGATGAAATCGTCTTCCTTGGTCGCTGCCGCCTGCTTGCCGCGCCCGCCGCGCTTCTGCGCGCGGTATTCGTCCAGCTTCTGCGCCTTCATGTAGCCGCTGTGCGAGAGGGTGACCACCACGTCCTCCGGCGCGATCAAATCCTCCATGCTCATGTCCTGGGTATGGGTGATGATCTCGCTGCGGCGATTATCGCCGTACTGCGACTTGATGGCGATCAGCTCGTCGCCGATGATCTTGGTCACGCGCGCCGGCTTGGCCAGAATGTCGAGCAGGTCAGTGATCTTGTCCATCACCTCGCGGTATTCGCCCACGATCTTGTCCTGCTCCAGCCCGGTCAAGCGCTGCAGGCGCAGCTCCAGAATGGCCTGCGCCTGGGCATCGGAAAGCATGTAGCCGCGCTGGCCGTTCTTGTCCACCAGCCCGAATTCGGGCAGCAGACCTTCGGGACGCGCGCCCTCGCTCACCCGGCTTAACATGTCTTCCACCAGCTTGGAACGCCATGGGCGCGCCATCAGTTCGCGCTTGGCGTCCGGCGGCGTGGCCGCGGCCTTGATCAGTGCGATGATCTCGTCCACATTGGAAAGCGCAACCGCCAGCCCCTCCAGGATATGGCCACGCTCGCGCGCCTTGCGCAGCTCGAATATGGTGCGGCGCGTCACCACTTCGCGGCGGTGGCGCAGGAAGGCATCGAGGAATTGCTTCAGGTTGAGCAGCCTGGGCTGGCCATCGAGCAGGGCGACCATGTTCATGCCGAAGCTGTCCTGCATCTGGGTGTCTTTGTACAGCTGGTTGAGGATCACGTCGGCATTCTCGCCGCGCTTGAGCTCGATCACCGCACGCATGCCGGACTTGTCCGATTCGTCGCGGATTTCCGAGATGCCCTCGATACGCTTCTCGCGCACCATCTCGCCGATCTTCATCAGCAGGTTGGCCTTGTTCACCTGGTAAGGCAGCTCATCGATGATGATGGCCTGCCTGTCCCCCTTGCCGATGTCCTCGAAATGGCAGCGCGCGCGCATCACCACGCGTCCGCGCCCGGTGCGGTAGCCTTCCTTGATGCCTGAGGTGCCATAGATCAGCGCGGCAGTGGGGAAATCCGGTGCGGGCAGTATCTTGATCAGTTCCTCGATGTCCAGCTCCGGGTTGTCCAGCAGCGCCAGGCAGGCATCCACGACTTCGGTAAGGTTGTGCGGCGGGATATTGGTCGCCATGCCCACCGCGATGCCGGACGAGCCGTTCACCAGCAGGTTGGGGAAGCGCGCCGGCAGCACCAGCGGCTCCTGCTCGGAGCCGTCGTAGTTCGGCCCGAAATCCACCGTTTCCTTGTCGAGGTCGGCCAGCAATTCGTGCGCGATGCGCGCCATGCGGATTTCGGTGTAACGCATTGCGGCGGCGTTGTCGCCGTCCACCGAGCCAAAGTTGCCCTGACCGTCGATCAGGGGATAGCGCAGGCTGAAATCCTGCGCCATGCGCACGATGGTGTCATACACTGCCGTATCGCCGTGCGGGTGGTATTTACCGATCACGTCGCCGACGATACGCGCCGACTTCTTGTAGGCCTTGTTCCAGTCGTTGGAGAGCTCATGCATGGCAAACAGCACGCGGCGGTGCACCGGCTTGAGGCCATCGCGTGCATCGGGCAGCGCGCGGCCCACGATGACGCTCATCGCATAGTCCAGATACGACTTGCGCATCTCCTCCTCAAGGCTTACCGGCAGCGTTTCTTTGGCGAATTGTTCCATGTATGGCTATACCCGAATAAAGCAGTGAAAACAGCCTGTGATTTTACCATGCCGCCCACTGCCGACCAAACCATAATTCCCGGGCGCCCCCGTTCCCAGCAAGGCTTTCAAACCGCAGTTGCGCGCCCTGTCAACCTTTTTTGCCGCCCTGCGGTTGTTGCGTAACCATATGGCTGAATTAAGTATTATTTTTCAGGCGTTGCACCTGCACAACATGCACCGCAGTAAGCGTAGAATTGCCTTTGACGGCTTCGGTTAGAATTTCCTTGCCGCACCAACGGCGTCCAAATTCAAGGAGAGTGTCATGGCTCATCACGCACACCACGCTTTGCATCTGAAAACCCTGGGCAAGGAATCCGGGGCAACCGGGCCCAAGAACGAATCGTGGCAGGTCAAGCTGAACGATCCCGCCATTTCGGTCATGACGGATTTCCGAGAGCGTGCTTTTTTCAAGATTGGCGCCGACGAGCACATTGATGAAGCCCTGAAGAAGATGCGCCATGCCGGCCTGCGCGCCGCTTTCGTGATGGATAAGCACGGCGACAAGCTGCTTGGCCTGATCACGGCCTACGACATCATGGGCGAAAAGCCGTTGCGCTTCATGCAGGGCAGCGGCACCAACTACAACGACATCCTGGTCTCGGACATCATGGAAGGCATGGGCGATATGCCCGTCCTGGACATCCGCGAACTGGATCATGCCACGGTGCAATCGGTGCTCGACATCATTCAAAAATCCGGACGCACCCACCTGCCGGTGATGGAATACGCCGAGGGCGAGCCTCCGCACCTGCGCGGCCTGATCTCTTCGTCCAAGGTGTTGCGCCTGACCGAAGACAGCCGAAAGGTGGCACAAGCCAAGTAACACCCCAGCAGCGGGACGCGCCTGCACATGGCGCGGCTCCCTGCTGGCAATCCTCTGGCGGTTTTGTTACATTCCCCACTCACCCACTCATGCCTACGACAGGCGCGCCATGACCAACGCCGACCCCATAGAACTGGAGAAATTCAGCCAGTTAGCCCACCGCTGGTGGGATCCGACCAGCGAATTCAAGCCCTTGCACGACATCAACCCGCTGCGGCTGGAGTACATCAACCGCAGCGCACCGCTGGCCGGGAAAACCGTGCTGGACGTGGGCTGCGGCGGAGGAATTTTATCCGAGAGCATGGCGGACAAAGGCGCCATCGTTACCGGCATAGACCTGGGCGACAAGGCGCTCAAGGTCGCCCAAATGCATCTGCTGGAAAGCGGCAAACACGTGGATTACCGCAAAATCGCCGTGGAACAACTGGCAGAGGAACAGCCAGGCAGCTTTGATGTCGTCACCTGCATGGAAATGCTGGAGCATGTCCCTGATCCCGCAAGCTGCGTGCGCGCCTGCGCCCAACTGGTAAAACCGGGCGGGCAGGTGTTTTTTTCCACGCTGAACCGCAACCCCAAATCCTACCTTTTCGCCGTGGTCGGCGCGGAATATGTGCTCAACCTGCTGCCGCGCGGCACACATGATTACGCCAAGTTCATCAAGCCCTCCGAGCTTGCGCAGTTTTGCCGCAATGCCGGACTGGATGTCTCGGGTATCACCGGCTTGAGCTACAACCCGTTTTCCAAAACCTACGCACTGGGGCACGACACGAGCGTAAACTACATGGTCTCCTGCCGGCATGGCTGATTGCGGCCATTTCCCGGCGCAATGCCGATAATGCAACAACCTGTTTATATTCAATGATTAAAGCCATCCTGCTCGACCTGGACGGCACGTTCGCCGACACCGCACCCGATCTGGCGGCAGCGCTCAACCACACCCGCGCCACGCGTGGCCTGCCGCCCTTGCCGCTGTCCGCAATCCGCCCCCAGGCTTCACATGGCACGCGCGGCCTGTTCAAGATCGGCTTCGATATCGAGCCGGGACATCCCGATTTCGACACGCTGCGCGACATTTTCCTGGACTATTACGCGCGCAATATCTGCGTGCACACCCGCCTGCTTGGCGACACCGACGTGCTGGTCAATGAGCTGGAGCGGCGCGGCCTGCCCTGGGGCATCGTCACCAACAAGCCGCACCGCTTCACTGTCCCCCTGATGCAGGCGCTGGGCTATGCGGATCGCGCCGCATGCCTGATCAGCGGCGACACCTGCGCTCGCGCCAAGCCGCATCCCGACCCGCTGTTCAAGGCCTGCGAAATCATGGGCATCGCCACGGGAGAATGCCTGTTTCTGGGAGATGACCTGCGCGACATGCAGGCGGCCCGCGCAGCCGGAATGCGAGGTATCATTGCAATGTACGGTTATATCAGCAGTGATGCCTCTGTTGAGAACTGGCTCGCGCAAGGCGACATCGATTCCCCAACAGAGCTCTTGCAGTATTTGGGAAATTCTGTTTAAGTCCGCCTTGGGCCTCTAAAGTAATGCCGTCCGCGCGAAGTATAGGCTCGCCCTGAAAGCTGCAATGCCTGACAGGTCAAGACCTTACCCAGCCGCGCGGCACCGCGGGGAACACTTAGGGCACGAATTGCCTGGGCTAGCCCAAGCAACAATTTAGGAAACAAAATGCGCGCTGTCGCGATATTTAGCCGGATCCGTCCTTTCATCACCGCAGTCCTAGTCATTGCAGTGGTGGCGCTGCTGGTGTTTGCCGTTTATTTTTCCGAGCTGGGCAAGCAATGGATCACTTTCCTGTCCGGCATCCTGATCGCCTCCATCATCGGCATGGCCAGCCGCGCATCGCATGCAGAATGGATAATCACGCGCCGCAACATCCAGCTTTCCGCCCTGAAGGACAAGCTGGAAGATGAAATTCATCTCCGCAAAAAGGCCGCTGATGATCACCAGAAGGCGCTCACCCTCTTGCGTCAGACCGAACACGCCTACAGCCGCCTGATACCGCGCCAGCTGGTCAAGCTGCTGGCCAAAGAAAGCATCCTGGATGTCGAACTGGGCGACCATATCGAACGCAACCTGACGGTCATGTTCTCGGACATCCGCAATTTTACGCAACTTTCGGAAAACATGACGCCGCAGGAAAATTTCAATTTCCTGAACTCCTATCTCAGGCAAATGGAGCCGATAGTGGGCGCCCACCAGGGCATCATAGACAAGTATGCAGGCGACTCGATACTCGCGCTTTTCGTCCAGGGCGCAGACGATGCGGTGAGCGGCGCTGTCCACATGCTGGAAAAGCTGGACGAATACAATGCCGGGCGCGCGCGCGCCGGATACACTCCCATCCAGATCGGATTTGGCCTCAACACCGGCCTGACCATGATAGGCACGGTCGGCGGCGTGACCCGCATGGAAAGCACGGTCATCGGCGACGCGGTCAATCTTGCAGCCCGCATCGAGGAGGCCACCAAGCTCTATCACACCCCCTTGCTGATCAGCCAGAACACCGTTTACGACCTGGAAATCCCCGAAAAATACGACATCCGGTTTCTCGACCGCATCCGAGTGAAAGGCAAACGCCAGCCGCTGTCGCTGTACGAAGTATTCGACAACGACCCCGTCAAGCTGCGCGACGGCAAGCGCATAACCAAGGCCAAATTCGAATCGGCCGTAGCCCACTATCACCTGAAGGAAATCCCGCGCGCGATCGAGTTGCTGACTGAGTGCATCATGTCCGCCCCCAAAGACATTCCCGCACGCACCTACCTGACGCGTTGCGAACAATACCGCGCCACCGGACAACACACCACCACCGGGGAGCTGAACAACCACCTGGAATGGAAGGAATCTTTCCAGATCAACATCGATACCATAGACCAGACGCACCGCCAGCTGTTCACCAAGGTGAACGACCTGATTTCCGCATTCGCAAACAAGGACTTGCAAGCCATCAATGTGATATTCGCCTACCTTGCCAGCCACCATGAGGAAAGCGAGGGCGAAGAGGAAGCACAGATGCGCCAATTCAATTACCCGTTCTATGAAAGCCACATGCGCGAGCACAAGCGCTTTATCAAGAACTTCAAGGCGCTCAAGGAAGAAGTGGATTCCGGCAATTACGACCTGCCCTACCTTTCATTCCGCACCCAGCTTCTGCTGCAGGACTGGTTTACCGGCCACATCTCCAAGCTCGACCGCCACGCGGGGCGTTATATCCTGAATGCCAAACAGCCCCCTGCTCCCGCTGCACCGGCTCCAGCGCCCGCCGCTGCCACCTCAACCCTCGTACGCACTGCCCCCCCTGCACGCCCCGCGCCCTCGGCACGCTCGGCCAAGGTTTGAACCGCAGCGGAACTTTCCCGGCGTCAGCTGCTCTGATGCTGTACAATCTGCAAAGCTTGTAACCGAAACCGGGGGCGACCTGGCTTCGACGTGGGTTGCAAAGCAGCGTAGGGCATACCGAGGCCCAGTTACCTCGTAAATCCATCTGGAAACCAATAGTCGCAAACGACGAAAAGTACGCTCTGGCCGCCTAAAGGCTAGACCTCACACCCTGCTGTCCGTGGAGGGGCTCAAGGCCGCAAGGCCGCGATGAGTGAGGTCATTTACACGGAATCGTGTCGTACAGGGTTACTTTGTACGAAGCTAAAATTAAGGTGACTCGTCCGTCAGCAGCCTGTCGGTTGGCGTCTGCCGGATCAGATCAAATAACCAGACTAAGTATGTAGAACTATCTGTAGAGGGCTCGCGGACGGGGGTTCAATTCCCCCCGCCTCCACCAACAAAACAAAAAGCTCACCCGCTAGGGTGGGCTTTTTTGTTGACTGGTGAAGATAGAGAGGGACTGCCTCCCCCCGACGGCATTCCCTGCGGTTGTGGCGGTTTGGTTTTGCATTTGCCCCAAGTTGTAGGCACAATGCCCACAACCGAAGGCCAAACCCTGAATGTAACCTCAACGTGAAATGAACATGCGCTTACTGTTTCTGGCGGCACTCCTGCTTCCCTCACTTGCCTGGGCGGAAGACTGGGCGGAACTGGGCGAAACCCCGGAAGCCCATGTGATGCTGGATGCGGCCAGCGTGGAAATCACCGGTGACGAGGCCATGGCGCGCCTGAAGTTCATCTACCGCAGGGTGCAGCCTGCACAGACCATCAGCCAGGGCAGCCCCTTCGACAGCACCACCAACCTTTATCACATCTACTGCAGCGCCCAGAGATACCAGGTGCTCGAGCTCAACGTGCTATACAAGGGCAAGACCGTCGGCACCTTCCACGCAGACCCCAACCCGGACCGCCTCGACAAGCCCAAGCTCGACAGCGGCGTGATGCTGCTGATCAAGAAAGTGTGCCCGGGCGAGAAGTCAGGGTCGGAAGAGCAGCCCTAGCCGCAGGTCATTCACCCCTCGACTAGTTCGGGACGAACAGCTCGCCACCACGCAGTCCCGGCGCCAGCCATTAGACCCCATACTCCACCATCAGCGGCGCATGGTCGCTGAAGCGCTGCTCGGTGTAAATACCCGCTGCCTGCGCTTTGCCGGCGATTTCCGGGGTAGCAATCTGATAGTCAATTCGCCACCCCACATTCTTGGCCCAGGCCTGGCCGCGGTTGGACCACCAGGTGTAGGCCTCGAGCTCGGGGTGCAGCTTGCGGAACACGTCGACGAAGCCGACTTCGTCGAACAATTCGGTGAGCCAGGCGCGCTCTTCCGGCAGGAAACCGGAATTCTTTTTGTTGCCGCGCCAGTTCTTGAGGTCGATTTCCTTGTGCGCGATGTTCCAGTCGCCGCATAAGATCACTTCGCGCCCGCTGCGGCGCAGCGCGGCCAGGTGCGGCATGAAGTCGGCCATGAACCTGAATTTCACCGCCTGCCGCTCTTCGCCGCTGGAGCCTGAGGGCAGATAGAGCGATACGACGCTCAAGTTACCGAACTGCGCCTCCAGATAGCGCCCCTCTGCGTCGAATTCGGGGATGCCCAGCCCTTCGATGATGGCATCGGGCTCCCGTTTGGTATAGATGCCCACGCCGCTGTAGCCCTTTTTCTCGGCATAGTGAAAGTAGCCGTGGTAGCCATCCGGCATAAGCATTTCCGGCGTCATGTCGGCGGCCTGGGCCTTGAGTTCCTGCAGGCAGAGGATGTCGGCCTGCTGCTGGTACATCCACGGGAATAAGCCCTTGGTGGCGGCCGAGCGTATGCCGTTTAGATTAAGGCTGATGATGCGCATGAAAGTTTTCCGGGAGTAAATTCTGCCATTATAATGGTGCGGCATGCCTTTATTGCTGCTTACGGCTTTCACTCATACTCAACCTCGTATCTCATCCATGCCCCAGTTTCGTCAAGACTTTATCCGGTTCGCCATCAAACACGGCGTGCTGCGCTTCGGCCAATTCCAGACCAAGGCCGGGCGCCAGTCGCCCTATTTTTTCAATTCCGGCCTGTTCCAGGATGGGTCCTCCCTGCGCGAACTGTGCCAGTTCTATGCGCAGGCCATACTGAGGTCGGGGCTGGCGTTCGACATGCTGTTCGGCCCCGCCTACAAGGGCATACCGCTCGCGGCGGGCACGGCCATTGCACTGGCCGAGCAGGGATGCAATGTGCCCTATTGCTTCAACCGCAAGGAGGCCAAGGATCACGGCGAAGGCGGCACCACCGTGGGCGCAAAATTGCAGGGCCGCGTGCTGATCATAGACGACGTGATTTCGGCCGGCACTTCGGTGCGCGAATCGGTGGAAATCATCCGCGCTGCGGGCGCCACGCCCTGCGGGGTGGTTATCGCGCTGGACCGCAAGGAGCGCGGCCAGTCGGACAAGGGCATCGCAGAACTGTCGGCGGTGCAGGAAGTGGAAAATAACTACGGCATACGCGTGATTTCCATCGCCGCGCTGGATGACTTGCTGGCCTATTTGCAAGGACATCCCGATATGGTGCAAAATTTGCAGGCAGTGCAATCTTACCGGAATCAATATGGAGTCAAACATGGCTAAAACAAAACTTCTGTTTGGGGCTGCGGCGCTTATGTGCCTGTTCAGCATGGTCGCCTTGGCCGAGAAGGCCAAGATATACAAGTGCTATGATAAAAACGGCACGCTTCAAATCTACTCCGTGCCCCCGCCTGAATGCGCCTCCCAGCTCCCGAAGAAAAAGGAACAAGCTGGGGATAACAAGCCCAAGCCTGCTGAAGAATTGACCCCCGAGCAGATCGAGCAGCAGCGCCGCGATAATGCGCTGCTGGGCACATACACCACTGAAAAGGAAATTGACGATGCGCTAAAGCGCAATCTGCTGCAGGTGGATGCCCGCATCAATACCATCCAGATGCAGATTAAAACCCAGCAGGAAGACGTGGACCGGTATAACAAGGAAAAGGCCGACATGCAAAAGGCCGGCAAGCCGGTGGACAAGGGCTTGCAGGATGAAATCGTCGGTGCAAATGCCAGGTTGGCCAGACTGCAGAACGAGCTGAGCCGGGCTCAGGCAGAATCCGAAGCGATCAAGGCACGCTTTGCCGCGGACAAACAGCGCTTCATCGAGTTGACCGCCCCCAAGCAATAAGCCGCAAGCACCGCATCAGGTTAATTCACCGGCAAGGCATCCGCCTTGCCGCATTATTCCTAAAGCGCCTCGAATGCGCGGCTGGCCGGGTTGTATTGCATCATCTGGCCATGCTCGATGTCGAAATACCAGCCGTGCAATGCGAGCGCGCCGCTCGCCACCTTTTCGCGCACCCAGGGAAAAGTCATCAGGTTGTCCAGCGACACCAGGATGGCGCGCTGTTCGCAGGCCATCATCTGCTCCTGCTCTGCGGCCTTGGGCAGGTCGCGCAGCACGCCGGCATGCACCTCCTCGGCCATGCGCATCCAGCTGTTGATGTAGGAACCGGTTTCGCCGCTGCCGGAAAACAGGGAGCGGATGCCGCCGCAGTGGGCATGGCCCAGTATGATGATGTGCTCGACGCCCAGGTTGCGCACGCCGAATTCCAGCGCCGCGCTGGTGCCGTGGCGCCCGCTGTTGCGGCTTTCCGCGGGTGGCACCAGGTTGGCGACGTTGCGGATGACAAACAAGTCTCCGGGGGCGCAATCCAGCACGATGGCCGGATCCACGCGCGCGTCGCAGCAGGCAACCACCATGATCTTGGGAGATTGCCCCTCGGTCACCAGTTGCCGGTAAAGCGCGTCGTTCTCGGTGAAGTGCTGTTCCCGGAAACGGCGGAACCCCTCGATGAGTTGCCCGGGCGAACTCATGCGCCGGTCAGCCGCCGCAGGGCTTCGCGATATTTGTCCGAGGTTTTTTGCAGCACTTCCGCAGGCACTTGCGGCGCGGGGGGCTTTTTGTTCCAGCCGGAGGCTTCCAGCCAGTCGCGCACGAACTGCTTATCGTAGCTGGGCGGGTTGGCCCCCACCCGGTACTGGTCCGCAGGCCAGAAGCGCGAGGAGTCCGGCGTGAGCGCCTCATCGATCAGGTACAGCTTGCCGCCGGCATCCACGCCGAACTCGAACTTGGTGTCGGCAATAATGATGCCGCGGGTCGCGGCATAGTCGGCGGCCTCGGTGTAGAGCGCCAGCGTGGCTTTCTTCACCGCCTCGGCACGCGCCTCGCCCAGCAGTTTCTTGGCTTCCTCGAAGGAAATGTTCTCGTCATGCTCGCCCACTGCCGCCTTGGTGGAAGGGGTGAACAGCGGCTGCGGCAGCTTTTGCGCCTCCTGCATTCCGGCGGGCAAAGCGATGCCGCATACCGCGCCGGTCTTCATGTAATCCTTCCAGCCGGTGCCGACCAGGTAGCCGCGTACGATGGCTTCGATGGGCAGTGGCTTGAGGCGCTTCACCACGAAGGCGCGCCCCTTGACCTGTGCGCGGTCGGCATCGGTCTTCACCACGTCCTCCGGCGCAATGCCGGAAAGGTGGTTGGGGATGATATGCCCCAGCCTGGCAAACCAGAAGTTGGAAAGCGCGGTGAGAATCTCGCCCTTGCCCGGCACCGGGCTAGGCAATATCACGTCGAAGGCGGAGAGCCGGTCAGTCTGCACGATCAGCAAATGCTGGTCGTCCACCTCATAGATATCGCGCACCTTGCCACGGTGCAAAAACTTCAGGCTGGTGAGTTTGGATTCGTGCAATGCGGACATATCGATCTCTTGGGGTCAGCCCAGTGCAGGAAGTGTGGTGGCGGCGATCTGTTCCGCCTGTTTCTTGCGATAGGCGGCCAGCTTGTCCGCCAGCCCCTTGTCGTTCAGCGCGAGCATGGAGACGGCAAACAAGCCCGCGTTGGCAGCGCCCGCCTCGCCGATGGCGAAGGTCGCCACCGGGATGCCCTTGGGCATTTGCACGATGGACAGCAGCGAATCCATGCCCTTGAGGTATTTCGAGGGGATGGGCACACCCAGCACCGGCAGCGTGGTCTTGCCGGCAATCACGCCGGCCAGGTGCGCCGCGCCGCCCGCTCCGGCGATGAAGCATTGCACGCCCTGCGCGCTCATTTCCTTGATGTAGTCGAACAGCAGGTCGGGGGAGCGATGCGCGGAAATCACGCGCGCATCAAAGGCCACGCCGAAATCCTTCAACTGCTGCGCGGCCTGTTGCATGATCTCCCAGTCGCTGGAGCTGCCCATCACGATGGAAACGAGCGGCTTGGACATGCGTTACGCCCCCTTGTGGTAGCTGACCACGCGCTCGACTTCATTCTTCGAGCCGAGGATGACCGGCACGCGCTGGTGCAGTCCGGTGGGCTTCACTTCCAGGATGCGCTCGCGGCCGGTGGAGCTGGCGCCGCCAGCCTGTTCCACGATGAACGACATCGGGTTGGCTTCGTACATCAGGCGCAGCTTGCCCGGCTTGGTGGGGTCCTTGGTGTCGAACGGGTACATGAAGATGCCGCCGCGCGTCAGGATACGGTGCACTTCTGCCACCATGGAGGCGACCCAGCGCATGTTGAAGTTCTTCTCGCGTCCGCCGTCCTTGCCCTTGACGCATTCCTCGACGTAGCGCTGCACGGGCTTTTCCCAGTAACGCTGGTTGGACATGTTGATGGCGAATTCCGCGGTGTCGGCAGGAATCTGCATGTTGGGGTGGGTCAGGAAGAAATCGCCCACGTCACGATCCAGGGTGAAGCCGTTCACGCCGTGGCCGGTGGTCAGCACGATCATGGTGGCCGGGCCGTACAGTGCGTAGCCTGCGCATACCTGCTTGGTGCCGGGCTGCATGAAGTCGGCGGCGGTCGGGTTGGTGACGCCTTCCGGGCAGCGCAGGATGGAGAAGATGGTGCCGACAGAGATGTTCACGTCGATGTTGGAGGAGCCGTCCAGCGGGTCGAAGCAGATCAGGTACTTGCCCTTGGGATACTTGGCCGGGATGGGGAGCATGTCGTCCATCTCCTCCGAGGCCATCGCCGCCAGGTGGCCGCCCCATTCGTTGGCCTTGATGAACACCTCGTTGGTAATCACGTCCAGCTTCTTCTGGGTTTCGCCCTGCACGTTTTCGCTGCCCGCGCTGCCCAGCACGCCAATCAGCGCGCCCTTGTTCACGTCGTGCGCAATCTGCTTGCAGGCGGATACGATGTCGCTGAGCAATCCGGTGAAATCGCCGGAGGCGCCAGGGATATTGCGTTGTTCTTCGATAATGAACTGCACCAAACTCTTGCTCATGCTGACCTTTCCTATCAATTGATTCAAATTAAATTCCAGAACCTTGCATTTTACCCGTTTTTCGCGCCCGGCTCCATTGCCTGTGCGGTCACTTGGTCAGTGCCATGAACAGCTGCGGCAGGCGCTCCGGCAGGCGGGCAATGTTGTCTATCACCGTGTAATGGTTGCCGAAAATGTCGGCCACGTATTCGTCCGCCCTGGGATCGAGGTTGATGCAGTAAGTGTAAACCCCCTTCTGCCCCAACTCGCGCGCCGCCATGCGCGCATCCTCGATCAGCAGGCGATTGTCGGTTACGTCTATGTCCGCCGGCTCGCCGTCGGTCAGCACCAGCAGCAGGCGCTTGTCTGCCTGCTGGCGCGACAGGTGCTCCCCGGCATGGCGCAGGGCAGCACCCATGCGCGTGGAATAGTCCGCCTGCATCGCCGCCAGGCGCGCCATCACATCATGCCCCCAGTGCTCCTTGTACCCCTTGAGATGGAGGAAGCGCACTTCGTGGCGCGTGTCGGAATGGAAGCCGCCGATGGCAAATGCGTCGTTCATCTGCTCCACCGCCCAGCCCAGCAGCGAGACGGCTTCCTGTGACAGCTCCAGCTTGGTCTGGGTGCAGCCCTCCGGCACGTCGTTGAGCGAGGCGGAGAGGTCCACCAGCAGCGACACCGCCACCGAGCGCCCATCGTGCTTGTGGCTCATGTTGATGCGCGGATCGGGCTGCGCGCCGCTCTTGAAATCGATCAGCGAGCGCACGGCAACGTCGAGATCCAGCTCGGCGCCCTCTTCCTGGTAGCGCACGCGCACCTTCTGCTGCGGCTTGAGCAGGTCGATGATTTTCTTCAGGCGCTTGGCCAGCGCACTGTGCTTTTCCAGCAGCCTTTCGATCTTTGCCGCATCGCCCTGGGGATGCAGGTGTTCGTACACGCTCACCCAGTCCGGGCGGTATACCTGGCTGCTGTAGTCCCATTCCGGGTAGAGGCGCGGCGGCAAGGGCGCGTCGTCCTTTTCCTCGGCATCTTGTTTCTGCTGCGGGCGCGCCTCATACACCTCCTCGTCGCCATCCTCGAAGAACCGCCACATCAGGCGGTTGTCGTCGCGGTAGCTGACTTCGGTATCGTCGAAAAACACCTCCGGCGCGGCATCAGTCTTCTGCCGGGTCGCGACGATGAAGCCGACGCCGAGGTCAACCATGTCCTGGGTGCGCGTGTCCTCGCGCTGCATCAGCTCGTGGAATCGTGCGGCATATTCTCGAATAGCCGGGTTGGCATAGCCATGATCCGGGTCGAGCAGGGCGCGCGACATCATGGCCAGCCGGTGGCGGATGGACGACCAGCCTTCCGGGCAGGCGCCCTCCACCGGTTTCGGGTGCAGCGCCTGCCAGATGCTGCGCAGCCCGGGAAACTCCTGCATTGCCAGCCATTCCACGCGCGCGTCCTCGAAGGCCTCGACGGAAATGCGCTGAAACGGGCTGAAATTGTCGGCCATCATGGGCTGCGTCCAGCGCCGGTGCGCCATCAGGTGCGCCAGCAGCGCGCGGTAGCGGTTGATGCCGCTGACGCCGCTTATCGTGTCGTCGTATACATCGGGCAGGTGTATGCCGTTGTCGTCCAGGTAAGGCATGGGCTTGCGCAATTCGTCATACGCCAGCGAGTAGGGGATCAGCGCTGTTTCGCTTTCCCACAGGCCGCGCAGGTACATGTCCAGCTTGCGCTCATGCTCGGCAAACAGCGTGCCGTGCCGCTCCCTCTGCAGGATGGCGCGGCTGTCCGCCGACTGCAGCAGGAAATAGTCGCGCTGGCGATCCGGGTCGTTGGGATAAGCCTTGATGCCGTAGTCCGCCCAGTTCTTCATGCCGCCCAGCGAAAGCTGGGCCAGCACGCGCGGCACGCTCTTCAGGAACTCGGGCAGGCATTCGCTGGCATACATGAAATCGATGCCGTGCACCCTAGGCGTGGTGTGCGACAGCACATGCCACACCAGGTCGAGGTATTCATCCACCAGCTCGCGGCTTTCCAGCGCGCGCGCGGCCGCCCCCAGCGTTTGCAGAAAAGGGGCGATGGCCTTGGCGTTTGGCGTCTTGCCCAGTTTGCGCGTGAATTCGATGATGCGCGGGACGATGTCCTCGCCCGCCTCCTGCACCAGATAAGGCATGGCCTCCAGGAACATCAGCACCGGCTCTTCGCCGCGCCCCATCTTGCAGATGGTGGCGGCACCCTCGACATAGGCGCGCACGCCTTCTTCCGACATCCTGCGCCGGGCAAAAGCCAGGCAGTCGTCGAACACGCTTTGCACGCGCGCGAACCGGCAATCGAGGATTTGGCGGTAGTCAATAAGCTCAGTCATTTCCGACACGCTCCAAACTTTACCAGCAACCGTCATGAGCGTCGCCAGGACAAGGCGCGAATGAACGAGAAAGCTGACGCGCTGACACGGTGGGGTGTAACCCTCCGGTGCGGGAAGCGCGTCCTGCATTTGCTCCCGCAACCGGCTGGCTTCGCCAGTAACGTGTCGCAAATGCGATGTACAGGTCAGTACATGAGGATTTCGAGTTCGTGAGCAACACTGTCATGGTGGCGCGCAATAGGTTGCCCTATGCGAATACCGCGTCGATCGCGTGATCCAGCGTATCGCGGATGTCCGCGTCGTCTGTGATCGGGCGCACCAGCGCCATGCGGCAGGCGTCGCGCGGGGCGATGCCGCGCTGGATCAGCGTTGCCGCGTATACCAGCAGGCGCGTGGAGATCCCTTCGTCCAGCCCATGCCCTTTCAGGTTGCGCGCGGCCAGGCCAATCTTCACCAGGCTGGCTGCGATTTCCACGCTCACCCCGGTTTCCTTCACCACGATGCCCGCTTCCACATCGGCGGCGGCGTAATTGAATTCCATTGCGGCGAAACGCTGCTTGGTGGACTGCTTCAGGTCCTTCATCAGGCTCTGGTAGCCGGGATTGTAGGAAATCACCAGCTGGAAATCGGGATGCGCCTGAATCAGCTCGCCCTTCTTGTCCAGCGGCAGGGTGCGGCGATAGTCGGTCAGCGGGTGGATCACCACGGTCGTGTCCTGGCGCGCTTCCACGATTTCATCCAGGTAGCAGATCGCGCCGTGGCGCGCGGCGATGGTCAGCGGGCCGTCCAGCCAGCGCGTGCCGTTGGCATCCAACAGGTAGCGCCCGACCAGGTCGGACGCGGTCATGTCTTCGTTGCAGGCCACAGTGATCAGCGGCTTTTTCAGCTTCCAGGCCATGTGCTCGACAAAGCGCGATTTGCCGCAGCCGGTCGGGCCCTTCAGCATCACCGGCAGGTGCGCGGCGTAGGCGGCCTCATACAGCGCCACTTCATTGCCATGCGGCTGGTAAAACGGCTCTTCGATGATCTGATACTGTTTGATGTCGAATGGAGTGCTCATGCAGTTCCTCGCTAGTCTTATTACCCGACCATTTGACTCGGGATGCCCTGGTTAAAAAAGCCCCTGTAGGGTTGCTGCAGGGGCTTTCTTGTTACTGCCAGACGTGTTTGGTCTTACTTATGAACGCCCAGCTTCTGACGCCAGCCCGGGAAGATCTTGTCGGCGTCCTTGGGGAAGGACTCGAACGCGCGGGCGAATTCCTTGTGGGTCTTGGCCCATTCGATCGGGTCGGCGCCGGCCTTCCAGCACTCGTACGACTGGCGCAGGGAGATCGCACCGGCAGCCGGGCTGTCGATGTGGCCGTAGGAGCCGCCGCCAGCGGTGTTGATCACGTTGCCGTGGCCCAGGTTCTCGAAGAAGCCTGGCAGGCGCAGCGCGTTCATGCCGCCGGAGATGATCGGGGTGGTGGGCTTCATGCCATACCACTTCTGGAAGTAGACCGGGCCCTGGCACTCGTCGCGCTCGATCATGTAGGCGATGATCTTGTCGTCGCCTTCACCTTCCATCTTGCCGTAGCCCATGGTGCCGACGTGGATGCCGGAAGCACCTTGCAGGCGGGACATCTTGGCCAGCACGAAGGCGGTGTAGCCGCGCTTGGAGGAAGGCGAAGTCACCGCGCCGTGGCCGGCACGGTGGTAGTGCAGGTACTGGTTCGGGTATTGACGGCGTGCGGTGGTCACCATGCCGGGACCGCCCACGTAGCCGTCCACCAGGAAGGCCAGCTTGTCGGCGTCAGGACCAAAGGTTTCCAGCGCGAAGTCGGCGCGGGCACACATTTCATAGTGGTCATCGGCGGTGATGTTCATGGAGAACAGCTTGGCCTGGCCGGTCTCGTCCTGCGCGCGCTTCATCGCGTCATATACCAGCGGCAGCACTTTCTTGATCGGGGCGAACACCTGGTTGCCTTGCGGCTCGTCGTTCTTGATGAAGTCACCGCCCAGCCAGAACTGGTAGGCCGCCTTGGCGAACGGCTCGGGGCGCAGGCCCAGCTTGGGCTTGATGATGGTGCCGGAGATGTAGCCGCCGTTGACCACCGGGCGGCCCAGGATGCGCCACAGGTTGGAGATGTCGGTGACCGGGCCGTCGAACATCTGGACGGCGCGCTCAGGCACGTAGAAGTCGATCATCTTGGCGTGCTCGATGTCGCCCATGCCCTGGTTGTTGCCGATGGCCAGCGTCAGGAACGACACCATCATGAAACGGCCGTCGGTCACGTTGCGGTCGAACAGTTCGAGCGGATACGCGATGCGCATATCTTCGGTGGCTTCATCGATGTGATAAACCAGCGCGTCCACGCCCTTGGTGAATTCGTCGGTGGTGCTCACTTCCACGTTGGTGCCGGTGGAGGACTCTGCTGCGAAGTGCGCGGCAGCTTCCAGGTAACCGGTGCCTGCCTTGGGCTTCATCTTGTAGGCGACCAGAATGTGCTTGCCGCCCTTGATCAGGTCTTCTTCCTTCAGACTCAGGTCCGAATAACGTGCTGATTGATCCATGTCTGTACTCTCTCTTCGTTGGTAAAGGTCTTACTACGGTGCGAACTTTACTCCCCGCAAACCATAAATAACAGTCAAATATATTTATTGACATCATAAGCAATGCTTATGGTATAAATCAGCCATCATGCTGCCCCTCACCCTGCGCCAGCTTCAGGTCTTTGAAAGCGTCGCCCGCCATTTGAGCCACTCCAAGGCGGCGGCGGAACTCTTTTTGTCGCAGCCCGCCGTTTCCATGCAGATCAGGCAGGCCGAGGAGACCATCGGCCTCGCGCTGTTCGAGCAGGTAGGCAAGAAGCTTTATCTCACCGAGCCGGGGCGCGAGCTATTGCACTACAGCCGGCTGATCCTGCAGCAACTTGATGAAATGGAAGGTGTTTTCAGCGAAATGAAGGGGCTGGCGCGCGGGCGGCTTAACATTGCGGTGGTCAGTTCGGCCAATTATTTCATGCCGCAGTTGCTGGCCAAGTTTTTCCAGCAGCACCCCGGCATCCAGGTGAGCCTGCAGGTCGCCAACCGCGATGCGGTGGTAAAACAGCTGGATGAGAACCGCGCCGACCTGGCCATCATGGGGCGCCCCCCTGAAGGAACAGAAATGCAGGCAGAGTCCTTCCTGCAAAACCCGCTGGTGGTGATCGCCCCTCCCTCGCACCCGCTGGTGCGCCTGCATCGCATCAAGCCTGCTCAACTGGCGCGTGAGACTTTCCTGCTGCGCGAACCCGGCTCCGGCACGCGCGGCGTGGCGGAACGCTTTTTCGCCGACCACCGCATCCGCCTGCCTTCCAGCATGGAGATGGACACCAATGAGGCGATCAAACAGTCGGTGCAGGCCGGAATGGGGCTGGGCATCATCTCGCGCCACAGCATCGAGCTCGAACTTGAAACCGGCAGGCTCGCCATCCTGGATGCCGAGCATTTCCCCATCGTGCGCCACTGGTACCTCGCGCACCGCAAAAATAAGCGTCTTTCCGGCGCAGCGCTGGCCTTCAAGCAGTTCCTGCTGGACGAGGCGGAGAAACTGGCTGCTCCCGATGCCGGTACGGCCTGGCAGCGTAGCAATTAGTTCCATCCGTAGCGCAATAAATATCGGTTGCTATTATTCCTAATGTAGCGCATAGTGCGCGTCAGCGATTTTCAAGTTCTGTCATAGCTGTTTGGTTCTGTACCCGCTTTCTCGCGGTATTCTTCCCTTCATCGTTTTGCCGTCTTGACCTTCGCCCTGCGGGGGCCATACCCCTTTTGTATATTTTTTAGGAGATTCAAGATATGGCAAACGGTACTGTAAAGTGGTTTAACGATTCCAAAGGCTTCGGCTTCATTACCCCGGAAAACGGCGGCAATGATCTGTTCGCCCATTTTTCCGCAATCCAAGGTTCGGGTTTCAAGACCCTGAGCGAAGGACAGCGCGTAAGCTTTGATGTGACCACTGGCCCCAAGGGTCAGCAGGCATCCAATATCCGCGCCGCGGAATAAGTAGTCTGCACCAACAGAGCACTGGCCCGGGCTTGGTCCCAGGCCAGCTCTACCGGAAAGGCCCGGCGCATGCCGGGTTTTTTCTTTTCAACTTTTGGAGGCTATGTCATGGCAAAAGAAGAACTGCTCGAAATGAATGGCGTGGTGGATGAAGTCTTGCCTGACTCGCGCTTCCGCGTGACGCTGGAAAACGGCCATATCCTCATCGCATACAGCGCCGGGAAGATGCGCAAGAATCACATTCGCATCATCGCCGGCGACAAGGTGTCCCTGGAGCTTTCACCCTACGACATGAGCAAGGGGCGCATCACGTTCCGCCACATCGAGACGCGCGGCCCTGCTCCCACCCAACAGCGTCGCAGATACTGATTGACTCTCGCGGCTATACAGTAGGGCAACAGTAGGCGGCAACCGCAGCTTCAGCCGCCGCCTGTTGCATTACAGACGCTGATCCCCCGGCCGCAGGGCGCGTAGCCATCGCACAGCCGCCAAGGCCAGTGCCAGTGAAATGCAGGGCAGCCATATCCATTCCAGCTCGGAATAGAGCACCACCAGCCCCCTCGCGCCGAACACCTTGTCCAGCGCCAAGGGCGACACTTCCACGATATGCCAGGGCAGGAAATACCGCTCGTGCGAAAATGGCCAGAAATACGCGATGCCCAGCCCACCATTGGTGCACATGTCGAGCAAACCATGCGATGCGCAGGATACGAAAACAAACAGCCCCGCAATGAGCGGGCGCGCCCGTAGCCGCGAGGCAAAGGCAGCGGCCAGCAGCGCCAGGGCGAGCGCAAACAGCAGGGAGTGGGTGATGCCGCGGTGGCCCATGTCCTCGGCATAGGCGATGCCAAGCTTGAGGCCGATGACATCGAAATCGGGGACCATGGATGCCGCCACACCTGCCAGCAACAGGCGGCGCGGGATGACATTGCGGCCCAGCCCCAGGCCGATTGCGAGCGGAACAGCAGTATGCGTGATAATGGTTGGCATGTTTAGGCCTTGTTCTGCGATGCTACCAGTGCTTGGCAACCGGGTTGTGGCAGGCCACCTGGAAAAGCTTGCGGTCTTCAAGCCGGATCGCGCTCATCGGGCCGCCCCACAGGCAGCCCGTATCCAAGGCAATAACGTTTTGCTCCAGCTTCAGCCCCAGTGCGGACCAGTGTCCGAAGATGACGGTGGCGTCCCGGCTCCGGCGTTTGCTGACTTCAAACCAGGGCAGATAGCCTTCCGGGATGTTTTCCAGTTCACCCTTGAACCTGAATTCCATTTCACCCTGCGGGGTGCAGATGCGCATGCGCGTGAAGGCATTCACGATCACGCGCAGGCGCTTGTAGCCGGAGAGTTCGTCGTCCCAGGTGTGGGGGGCATTGCCGTACATGCGATGGAGGAAGGTGGCGTAGTCCGCCCCGCGCAGTGCGCTCTCCACCTCACTGGCCAGGGTGGCCGCCTGCTTCACGCTCCACTGCGGCAGCAGCCCGGCATGCACCAGAACATATTCGCCTTCGGCATGCAGCAGGCGCTGGCGGCGCAGCCAGCCCAGCAATTCGTCGCGGTCGGGGGCTTGCAGCACTTCATCCAGCGTGTCGGTATGATGCAATTCGGCCGCACCCTCGGCCACCGCCAGCAGGTGCAGGTCGTGGTTGCCCAGCACGGTGATGGCGCGATCGCCCAGCGACTTGATGTAGCGCAGCACTTGCAGTGAATCCGGCCCGCGGTTGACGAGGTCGCCCACCAGCCACAGCTTGTCCTGCTCGGGGTCAAAATGCATCTGCTCCAGCAATTGCCGAAACTCTGCCCCGCACCCCTGTATGTCGCCGACGGCGTAGGTCGCCATGTCCTGTTCCTTGCCTCAAACCTGTACAATGGCGATTTTAACGAGTTTCCCGCTCGCACAGGCCGAAATGCGCACCGAATTCACCCGCTTCCTGCTGGTAGGCGCCACCAACACCTTATTCAGCTATGTACTGTACCTGTTGCTGCTGCTGGCGATGTCGCCACAGCTGGCCTATACGCTTTCCTACGCGGCGGGGATCGTGCTGTCGTATTTCCTGAACGTGCATTTCGTGTTCAAAAAGAAACCCAGCCTTGCCAGCTTCCTGAAATTCCCTTTCGTATACCTGCTGCAATACGGATTGGGCCTGGTGGTGCTGACGCTGCTGATCAAATTCGGAATCGACCCCAGGCTGGCAATGGCCGGGGTGATTTTGGTAACCATTCCCGTTACCTTTGTGGCGAGCCGCTTCGTAATCAAGCGCTAGCGGATTTCTTCGCTGCGATCTCGCGGAACTGGCCGAGAAAGTATTCGACCATCCGGCGGTAGTTGTGCTGCTGTACGACCAGGCTCTGGCCTGCCAGGCGGATGGCATCCAGACTGGCCGGGTTATTCAGCAATTCGCGCAGGCGTTGCTTGAGCTCTGCCGCATCTTTGTATACCACCAGGTGCTTCTGCGGTACGAAGTGCTTTTCCAGCTCGGGCACTTCGTCGGTCAGCATCAGGCTGCCTGCGGCGGGCACCTCGAAAAAGCGCATGTTCAGGCCGTAGCTTTTCGGGGTGCGCGAGGCGTTGAGCACGATGCGCGACTGGTTGAACAGGCGGTTCAGTTCGGCCCCGATGATTTCCTTGCCCTTGTAGGCCGGCTTGAGCACGCTGCGCGGGATGGCGCTTTTCTTCAGCCAGTAACCGCCGTAAACCGCCACCTTGTCCGTCACTTCCAGCGCGGCCTTCACCACTTCGTCGCGCCAGGGGCTCCAGTTGCCGACGAAGGCGAGATCGTAGATTCTGTCCGTGCCGGCCTCGGTGTGAAACTTTTCGGGATCGACGGCATGGGTGAGGTAGCGGCAGTCGTAGCCCGCGCCAATCAGCTGGTCTACATCCTTCTGGCTATAGGAATTATAGATGTCATACGGCTTCGCATTCTCGATCAGGTAGGGCAAGTCATCGCGCGGTTCCAGATGCCAGCCGATTTTAGGCAGCGACAAGCCGGAGATGAAGGACTCACCGAATGGCAACCCGTGTATCACCAGCACGGCATCGGGCTGATAGCGTGCTAGCGCCTGCTCGAAATTGCTGCCCACGTAATTGACCAGGTTGAGCGGGTGGCGCTTGAACAGGTCGCCGCCTTTTTTGATCAGGCGCAGGTTGCGCGCATGGCGGTTGACCTTGCGGATGATGCGGCGGTAGAACCAGTGCTCGTAATCGGTGGTATAAAAAATCTCGGCTTCCACCCCCAGCGACACGAATGCCTTTTTCAGATCCTCGGCGATCGGCGGGAAGCGGTGGTAGGCAATTAGTACCTTCATGATCCGTGAGCGGGCTGGCGCTGAGACTCAACTGGCTAATTGCCTTCGTCCCACTCGCCGCGCCCCGACAAGGCATCCCATGCCTCGATGCCGTCGAGCGGGTAGTTGTAGCGCAGGGCGTAGCGCGCGCGCTTGAGCTTGCTGACCAAAGAGGGACGCGGAAAGTTGTGCGGGTTGTCGGCGGCGCCGCCCCCGCCAGGCGTGCCCAGTGCCGAAAGGTACTGGCGATAGAATTCGGACTGGGTGATGCCCCATTTCAACGCAAAAATGTGGCCGCCGCGATTGTGCTTGATGCGGCCGGTACTGGCGCAGCCGAAATGGTAGAAGCGGCTGGCGCCGGCGATGCGGAAATTGCGGCAGCCCGCCACCCAGAATTTCATCAGCAGGTCGTCGTCGCTGCTCATGCCGGGGGAAAATTCCATGCTGTAACCGCCCAGCATGCTCCACCATTTCTTGCTCACCAGGGTGGGTTGGGAGGCTCTTCCCTTGACATCGCCGCGCTTGTCCGCCAGGAACTGTGCCAGGAATTGCTTCTCGTCAAATGTGCCTGGCTCCCTGCCGAAGTCCTGCTTGATGATG
>DATDDB010000136.1:0-17761 GCA_036524005.1 Gallionellaceae bacterium
ACGGCGGCATCCACGGGCACCAGGATGTTGCTGTCCTCGATGAAGTCGCCCAGGTGCGAATCGTCGTCGTCGCCCACCGGGGTTTCCATGGAGATGGGTTCCTTGGCGATCTTGAGGATCTTGCGGATTTTGTCTTCCGGCATTTCCATCTTTTCGGCCAGGGTGGCGGCATCGGCTTCCAGCCCGGTTTCCTGCAGGATCTGGCGCGAGATGCGGTTCATCTTGTTGATGGTTTCGATCATGTGCACCGGGATGCGGATGGTGCGCGCCTGGTCCGCGATGGAGCGGGTGATGGCCTGGCGTATCCACCAGGTGGCATAGGTCGAAAACTTGTAGCCGCGGCGGTATTCGAATTTGTCCACCGCCTTCATCAGGCCGATGTTGCCTTCCTGGATGAGGTCGAGGAATTGCAGGCCGCGGTTGGTGTATTTCTTGGCGATGGAGATCACCAGGCGCAGGTTGGCCTCGATCATGTCGCGCTTGGCGCGGCGTGCCTTGGCTTCACCGTTGGTCATCTGCTTGTTGATTTCCTTCAGGTCCTTGATGGGAATGCCCACGCGGGTCTGCAGGTTGAGCAGGTTTTGCTGCTGCTCCACGATGGCGGCCTCGTGGCGCGCCAGCGTTTCGCTGTAGGGCTTCTTGGAGGCCACTTCATGGTGCACCCAGCCCAGGTTTTCCTCGTTGCCGGGGAAGGTCTTGATGAAGTGGGGACGCGGCATGCGCGCCTTGGTGACGCACAACTCCTGGATGTTGCGCTCGTAGCTGCGCACCTCTTCCACCAGCCCGCGCATGGTGTCGCACAGGGCGTCCACCTGCTTGGCGGAGAAGCGGAATTGCATCAGCTCGTTGGAAATCTGCATCTGCAGCTTGTCGTAGGGCTTGCTGCGGTATCCGTGCTTGGCATAGGCCTTGCCCATCTTGGCGAACAGATCGGCAATCACGGCAAAGCGCGCCAGGCCCTCTTCCTTGAGCTGGGCCAGATTGGCGGCGGCGGCGGCATCGCCGTCGTCCTCATCCTCTTCGTCATCGCCGGCAGCGGCGGAGACTTCCTCTTCGCCCATTTCGTCGCCCATCAGGGCTTCGTCTTCGGAATCGATGAAGCCATCGATCACTTCGTCGATGCGCATTTCGTCGTTCGCCACTTTGCCGGCCAGGGTGAGTATCTCGGCAATGGTGGCGGGGCAGGCGGAGATCGCCTGGATCATGTGCTTCAGGCCGTCCTCGATGCGCTTGGCGATTTCGATTTCGTCTTCGCGGGTGAGCAGGTCCACCGTGCCCATTTCGCGCATGTACATGCGCACCGGGTCGGTGGTGCGGCCGAATTCGGAATCCACGGTGGAAAGCGCGGCTTCGGCTTCTTCCACGGCCGCTTCGTCGGTGACGGCAGGGGTAGTTTCAGACATGATCAGGGTTTCGGTATCCGGTGCTTCGTCGCACACGGTGATACCCATGTCGTTGATCATGCTGACGATGCCCTCGATCTGCTCGGCTTCGAGCATTTCGGGCAGATGGTCGTTGATCTCGGCGTAGGTCAGGTAGCCGCGTTCCTTGCCCAGGCCAATCAGGGCCTTCAGGCGTGTGCGGCGAGCTTCAATGTCCTGCTGGCCGACTTCGGGCGCAGGCGCTTCCGCCGAATTGGCCGCTGCCTGTTTGCCCTGCTTGGTAGTACGTTTTTTGTTGTTCTGCTGAGTTGCCATATTTAAAACTCCGGTAAGCCACTCGTTAAAAAAGCGGCAGATTATACCCTATTTTCCCATATTGTTCAGCCAGTTCCGCTGCAACCTTCAACCAGCGGCTCCGCTTTGCATCAACAGCAAATACTGTGCCCGGTCCTGCTCGTTCATGCGCTGGACCGAACCGCCGGCCTTTTCCAGCAAGGCCTGGGCTTCCAGTTTGCGCTGCTCCTCGCGCAGCTTGGCCAGCATGCCATGAAATTCTGCTTCAATATCAAAGTCTTCGCCCCATTGCATCACTTCGCCCTGCGCCGCGGTCAGCGCCGCCTCAAATGGGGTGCCCTGAAATTGCTGGATGATGGCTGCGGTGCTGGCGGCATAGTCCTGCTCGCGCAAATAACCGGTCAAAGCCGCAATTGCGGCGGTTTCATCACTATCCGAGCGCCATTCGACGGGGAGTTCGCGCGCAAGTTCCGGCTTGGCCAACAAACAGCGCAAAAATACGCGCATGCCGGAAATTTCGCGGCGAGCGGCCCGTTGCGGGGCCGGACGGTAGCCCCCGGAGGGTATACCGGAGGCTATGGGTTTGACGGCATAAAGCGCTTCCAGTTCCGCCTGGGTGACGCCCGCCAGGGCCGCCACCTCCTTGCGCAGCAGCAGCGCCGTGCTGGGCGCGGTGATGGCGGTAAGCAGAGGCCGGGCGCTTTCCAGCAGGGCGCTGCGCCCTTCCTGGGTCTTGAGATCCACCTGGGAGGAGAGCTCGCGCAACAGGTAGCCGGAAAGCGGCAGGGCCTCCTCGCCCAGCAGGCGCTCGAAGGCGTCCTTACCGTGCTCGCGGATGTAGCTGTCGGGGTCATGCTCGGGCGGCAGGAACAGGAAGCGCAGCTGCTTGCCGTCCTGCAGGTGCGGCAGGGCATTTTCCAGTGCGCGCCATGCAGCGCGGCGCCCGGCGGCATCACCGTCGAAGCAGAAGACCACGCGGTCGGTCATGCGCAGCAGCTTCTGGATGTGGTAGGGTGTGGTGGCAGTGCCCAGGGTGGCAACACCATATTCCACGCCAAGCTGGGCCAGGGCCACCACATCCATGTAGCCTTCCACCACCAGCGCCAAACCATCGTTGCGGATGGCCTTTTGCGCCTGGAACAGGCCGTACAACTCGCGCCCCTTCTCGAACAGCGGTGTTTCCGGGGAGTTGAGGTATTTGGGCTCACCGCGGTCCAGCACGCGGCCACCGAAGCCGATGACCTGCCCGCGCTGGTTGATGATGGGAAACATGATGCGGTCGCGGAAGCGGTCGTAGCGCTTGCCCTCGTCGTTGGCGATCACCAGTCCCGTCTCGACCAGGCTCTTGTCCTGGTAGTTGGGGACGGCGGCCTCCAGGTTTTGCCAGTTATCCGGTGCATAGCCGATGCCGAAGCGCGCGGCGATCTCGCCGGACAGGCCGCGCCCCTTGAGATACTGGATGGCGCGCGGCGACTTCTTGAGCTGCTCACGGTAGTAACGCGTGGCGGTCTGCATCAGCTCATACAGATCGGGCGCGGCCTTGTGCAGCGCCTGGCCGGGAGCGGCCGCTTCGCGCGGCACGGTGACGCCGATGGAGCGCGCCAGTTCCTCCACCGCATCCACGAAGCCCATGCCGCTGTGTTCCATGACGAAACCGATGGCCGTGCCGTGCGCGCCGCAGCCGAAGCAGTGGTAGAACTGCTTGCTCTGGCTTACGGTAAAGGAGGGAGATTTTTCGTTGTGGAAGGGGCAGCAGGCGACGTAGTTGGCACCGGCCTTCTTCAGGGGGACATAGCGCTCGATCACGTCCACGATATCGAGGCGGTTAAGCAAATCCTGAATGAAATTTTTTGGAATCACTTAAGCTTTTGCCCTTATCGCCTTTCAGTGAAGAAATACTGCACTGACTACCCCCTCTCGCCCCATGGGGAGAGGGTTGGAAAGTTATTGCGACAGCTTGGCCTTGACCAGGCCGGATACCTTGCCCATGTCGGCACGGCCGGCCAGCTTGGGCTTGAGCAGGGCGATGACTTTGCCCATTTCCTGCGGGGTTTTGGCGCCGCTGGCGGCGACTGCCTCGGCCACGGCAGCCGCGATTTCGGCCTCGGTCATCTGTTGGGGCATGTAGCCCTGCAGCACGCTGATTTCGAACTTTTCGGCATCGGCCAGTTCGGGCCGGTTGCCGGCTTCGTACTGGCTGACGGAATCGCGGCGCTGCTTGATCATTTTATCTATGATCGAAAGCACGTCGGCATCGGTGAGTGTGATGCGCTCGTCTACTTCGCGCTGCTTCATGGCGGCCAGGAGCAGGCGTATGGCGCCGAGGCGCGCCGTTTCCTTGGCGCGCATCGCCGTTTTCATGTCTTCGGTGATTTGGTCCTTCAGGCTCATGAGAGTCAAACTCGTGAATCAGGGCCGCGCGGCAAGGCGCGGCTCATGTCGCCGGACGGATTAATACAGCTTGGGAGGAAGAACCTGGCTGCGCAGGCGCTTGTAGTGGCGCTTGACGGCAGCGGCCAGCTTGCGCTTGCGTTCGGCTGTGGGCTTTTCGTAAAACTCGCGCGCGCGCAGCTCGGTCAGCAGACCGGTTTTCTCCACAGAACGCTTGAAACGGCGCATGGCCACTTCAAACGGTTCATTTTCCTTTACACGTACTGTTGTCATGGACAAACTATCCTGGTCAAAAATTCGAGGGCGAGATTCTAGCAAAATCCCCTGCCCGCTACAACCCGAATTTTACGGGCTGAATCCGGCGCGCCGGGGCTCCTTTCAATCGTCGTCGTCCTCATCACCTTCATTGCGCAGGCCGGCTGGCATGCGCACCCCGCGCTCGGACCAGTCGCCGCGAACCGCATTGACATGGCAGGCGGTGCAGTTGGCCCGGCTTTTGATGGCCGGATCGGTCCAGGCCTTGCCCGAAATTTCATCGTGCTCGTGGGTAAACCACGAGGTATCGCTGATGCGCATGCTCTTTGCGCTGCGATTGGCGCTGGCAGAGGCGTTGCGCTTGAGGTATTGCAGGATTTCCTGCTGGGTGGCGGAATCGATGGAGGCATTGTCGCCGAAATGCCGGTCCAGGCTGTCCATCAGCCTTTGCCACGTTTCCGGGGTAAGAAAGCGCGCCGGATAGGCGATGTGGCAGCTTCCGCATTCCGCTTCCCATTTGGCCTGCGGGGTAAGGCTGGACTTGTCGCCCTGTGCATACGTCTGGCCGGCAGCAAGGAACATGGCGGCGATCAATATCAATTTCATCTTTTACCTTTCCGTATGTGCAAAGATGGGTTCGGTAGAGCCCCCTGGTTGCCCAAAGTTCCCGCCCGCAACCCATCTTTAACTTTCGAATCAAATGGTTGATTAATTTGCAAGGATTTGCGGTAGCGCTTGCCCCTATCATTCCGCTCCAGACCGGGCAAGGCAATACTGCATTCCCTGTATGCGGCAGACCAGGTCCGGGATTACTGGATCGTCACCCGCCCGAATTTGCGCTTGCCGACCTGCGCCACCACCACGGCGCCTGCCCTGATCTGCAGAGCCTTGTCGCTGATTTTCTCGCCATCGAGCTTCACGCCGCCCTGCTCTATCATGCGCATGGCCTCAGAAGTGCTGGGCACCAGCCCAGCCTGCTTGAGCATCTGGGCGATGCCGATCTGCCCGCCGGTGGCCGCAACTGTGAGCTCTGGCATGTCTTCCGGCAAGACGCCCTGCTTGAAGCGCGCCTCGAATTCGGCCAGTGCGTCCTCCGCGTCCTTGCGGCTGTGGAAGCGGGTGACCATTTCCTGCGCCAGTAGCACCTTGATGTCGCGCGGGTTGCGCCCTTGCAGCGTTTCTTCGCGCCATTTGGCGATGGTGGCCAGGCTTTCGGAGGAAAGCAGTTCCAGGTAGCGCCACATCAACTCGTCGGACACCGACATCAGCTTGCCGAACATCTGCTGTGGCGACTCGGTGATGCCCACATAGTTACCGAGAGACTTGGACATCTTGTTCACGCCATCCAGCCCTTCCAGCAGCGGCATGGTGAGTATGCACTGCGCGGGCTGGCCGTAGTGCTTCTGCAACTCACGCCCCATCAGCAGGTTGAATTTCTGGTCGGTGCCGCCCAGCTCCATGTCGGCCTTGAGCGCCACCGAGTCATAGCCCTGCACCAGCGGATAGACGAATTCGTGGATGGCGATGGGCTGGTTGCTGCGGTAGCGCTTGCCAAAGTCGTCGCGCTCCAGCATCTGCGCCACAGTGTGCGTGGCCGCCAGCTTGATGAGGTCCACCGCGCTGAATTTGTCCATCCAGGCGGAGTTGAACACGATCTCGGTTTTGGCCGGATCGAGCACCTTGAACACCTGCTCTTTGTAGCTCTGGGCATTTTCCAGCACCTGTTCGCGCGAGAGCGGCGGGCGGGTGGCATTCTTGCCGGTGGGGTCGCCGATCATGCCGGTGAAATCGCCGATCAGGAACAGGGCATGGTGCCCCAGGTCCTGCAACTGGCGCATCTTGTTGAGCAGCACGGTGTGGCCCAGATGCAGGTCCGGCGCCGTAGGGTCGAAGCCGGCCTTGATTCGCAGCGGGCGCCCCAGTTCCAGTTTTTGTTTCAGTTCCGCTTCTAGCAGCAGTTCGTCGCAGCCGCGCTTGATGATTTCCAGAGTGTCTTGATGTTTCATATTTAGTTCATTGTTGCAAAACCGGCCCACGCCCGCTTTTAGCCGGGCCCGCTTTCTGGTAGAGTAGGCGCCCCGTGCAATCTGCGTTCCGCCGCCCGGCATGTTTACCCTCGACCCAGGATCGTTACGCAAGGAGACTCGGATGTTACCGCAAAAACCCGTGCCACGAAGGCGCAAAATTAAATTGCAGCATCTTGCCTTGCTGCTGACCCTGCCCCCCCTGAGCGCAGTGGCGGCCTTCGGCTTCATGCCGCAATCGATGACTCTCCCCAAAAAGACCCGGACCGTGGTGCAGGAAGTCGCGCTGCCCCGGATCGCGCCTGCCGGAAATGCTTCCACTTTCTGGCGTTACGATCGCGTGCAAACCGGCGATACCGCGGCCGAGCTGCTGCGCCGCCTGAACGTGGAAGACGGCGTGGCCGACGGCTATCTGCGCACCGCGCGCGCCGTGGAATCCTTCCGCAAGCTTCCAGCCGGCCGTCCCGTGCAGGCCGAGCTCGCAGCGGACGGTACGCTGCTGGCGCTGCGTTACGCGGACAACTCGGGCAGCCAGGTGCTGGTGGAAAGGGCTGGCAGCAGCTTTACCGTGCGCACCCTGCCCGCCCAGCTTGAACGCAGAATTTTCATGCGCACCGGGGTGATCAGGACTGGTCTGTTCGAGGCGGCCGATGCAGCCAACCTGCCGGAGCCAGCCGCCAACCAACTGGCCGAGATTTTCGCCGGCGATATCGACTTCCACCACGAGCTGAAGCCCGGCGACAAGTTCGCGGTGATCTATGAGGTGTCTTACAGCAACGGCGAGCCCGCACATGTGGGGCGCGTCCTGGCTGCAGAAATGATAGTCCGCGGCATCCAGCACCGCGCGTTTTATTTCCAGAACGCCGATGGCGGCAATTACTATTCTCCGGAAGGGCACAGCATGCAGCGCGCGTTTCTGCGCTCGCCCATGGATTTCACCCGCATCAGTTCGGACTTCACCACTGCGCGGTTTCACCCCATCCTGCACCAATGGAAAGCCCACAAGGGGGTGGATTACGCCGCGCCTCAGGGCACCAGGGTCAAGTCCACCGCCGCTGGCAGGGTAGAGTTTGTCGGCGAGCAGACGGGGTATGGCAATCTGGTCGTGATCAAGCATGAGGGCCGCTACTCCACCGCTTACGGCCACCTTTCGCGCTTCGCTTCGAAATTGCATGTGGGGCAGCATATTGCACAAGGCGAGGTGATCGGCTTTGTCGGCAAGACGGGCTGGGCCACCGGCCCGCACCTGCATTATGAATTCCGCGTGGACGGCAAGCAGCGCAACCCGGCGCGCATGCCCATGGACAGCGTTCCTTCCATCAGCGATGAGCAAAGGGATGCGTTCGTGCAAGCCACGCGCGACCTGAATGCCCGCCTCGGCATCTTGCACAACATCAACCTGGCCCAGATTGACTAATCCCCGGCTGGAACTTCACATCGGCATCATGTCCGGCACCAGCCTGGACGGGATCGATGTCGCCCTGGTCGCTTTCACCCAGGGCAAGCCCCAATTGCGCGCCACGCACTATCGGCCCTATGGCACGGCATTGAAGGAAACATTGCTGGCGCTGCACCAGCCTGCCGCGAATGAGCTGCATCTGGCGTACATGACCGCCAACGAACTGGCGCGTGAATATGCCAGTGCCACATGCGACATGCTGCACGCGGCCGGAATTGCAGCAGAAGATGTCCGCTCCATCGGCTGTCACGGCCAGACCATACGCCATTGCCCGGAGCAGGGCTACACCGTGCAAATCGGCAATTCCGCGCTGCTGGCAGAACTGACCGACATCACGGTGGTCAGCGATTTCCGCAGCCGCGATATCGCCGCCGGGGGGCATGGTGCCCCGCTGGTGCCCGCCTTCCATGACATGACCTTGCGCCACCCTTCCCTCCACCGCGTCATCGTCAACATTGGCGGGATCGCCAACCTCAGCAATCTGCCGCCCGGCGCTGCCACGATCGGGTTCGACTGCGGGCCCGGCAACATGCTGATGGATGCCTGGATCGCACAACATCGCGGCGAGGCCTACGACAATAACGGCGCCTGGGCGGCACAGGGCAAAGTCATTCCCGCGATGTTGCAGGCGATGAAGAACGAGCCCTATTTTTCCGCCGCACCGCCGAAAAGCTGCGGACGCGACCTGTTCAGCATGGATTGGCTGAAAAAGCACCTGCAGGGCGGCGAAGCGCCCGCCGATGTGCAGGCCACGCTGCTGGCGCTGACAGGCGAGAGCATAGCCGAAGCCATCGGCAAATTCTGCCCCGGCACGCAGGAGGTGTATTTATGCGGCGGCGGCGCACACAATTCCGCGCTGAGGAACTACCTGGGCCAGGCGCTGCCCGATTGCCGCATCCAGCTGACCGATGCGCTGGGCGTGGGAGCAGACTGGATGGAGGCCATCGCCTTCGCCTGGCTGGCCCGGCAAGCCCTGCACGGCACACCAGCCAACTTGCCGCAAGTCACCGGAGCCGCGCACCCGTGTATACTTGGCGCGATTTATCCATCCCACCCGCTTTACAAATGAACGGAATCTCCATGAATCACCCCCCAGCCGCCCTGCTATCCATTTTGCTGATGGCCGCCTCCTCCCTTGCGCTTGCCGCCGAGGCAAACAGCGCCTCCGCCCCTGCCGCTCCTTCAGGCGACCTGGTCGTCAGCGCGGTCGGCGACATCATGCTGGACGCCTCTTCGCGCCCGGTCATGGAAGGGCTGGGCTACGATTATCCCTACACGCACGTGCGCCAGTTTTTCACCGGGTCGCATATCGTGTTCGGCAACCTGGAAGGGCCGCTGACGACGCGCGGCACGCCGGAACAGGACAAGAAATTCGTATTCCACTCGCCTCCCGGGAAAGTGAGCGCCGCGCTCAAGGACGCCGGGTTCAATGTCGTGTCGCTGGCGAACAACCACATGCTGGATTACGGCGCCGAGGGTCTGGCTCAGACCGTGGAAACGCTGGATGGCATAGGGATACAGCATGCCGGCGCGGGCGCGGACATCATGGCCGCACGCAAGCCCGCGCTGCTCACCGCTAACGGCCAGCGCGTCGCGATACTGGCCTATTCGCTCACCCTGCCGGAAAATTTCTATGCCGGCGCAAACCGTGCCGGCACGGCTTTTGCCTATGAAGACCAGGTGCGCGAGGACATCATTGCGGCACGCAAGCAGGCCGACATCGTGCTGGTGTCGTTCCATTGGGGACAGGAAGGCAAGACCCAGTTGCGCGAATACCAGACCCGCATCGGCCGCCTCGCCATCGATTCCGGGGCCAGCGCCGTCATCGGCCACCATCCCCATATCCTGCAGGGTATCGAGCGCTACAAGGACGGCATCATCCTCTACAGCATGGGCAACTTCACTTTCGGCTCATACAGCGGGCACTCGACGCGCAGCGCCATCGCCCAATTGAAATTTCACAACGGCCGCCTGCAGCAATTGCAGATGATCCCGATCAACGTGAACAATTTCGAAGTCCAGTTCCAGCCGCAGCCGCTGCACGGCGCAGAGGCGGATGCCGTGATTGCCACCCTGCGCAAGCTCTCCGCCGCGCTGCACACCGAAGTGCGCAACGAGCACGGGGTGGGCCTGGTCACGCTGGACCAGGAGGTACGCCAGGCAGCGCGTTAATTCTGCGGATTACTGGCCCAACTCCGCATCGCGCGTTTCCGGCAGGAACAACAGGCCGATCACGAAGGCCAGCGCCAGCAGGATGACCACATACCACAGGCCTGCCATGGGGTTGCCCATTTGCACGCTGATCAGGGTGACCATGAAAGGTGACATGCCGCCGATCCACCCCGCGCTCAGGTTATGCGGCAGCGCAGCCGCGGTATAACGCGTACGCGCGGGAAACAGCTCGGCCAGCACGGCAGTCTGCGGCCCGGTAATGAGCGCAACGGCGATCGCCGGGATAATCAACAGCAGCGCCAGCAACAGGGTATTGACCTGCTGCGCATCGGCCTTTTCCACCCAGCCTTTGGCCTGTAGTGCCTGGGTAAGCGCCTTGGGGTCGAAGCCGGCAATTTCAGCGCCGCCCACGCTGACCGCCACTTCACCGGGAGCGCGCGGAGCCTGCTGGCGATAATCGATGCCCTGCTTGTTGAGAAATTCCTGATTCAGGGCGCAAGGATGGTTTTCGTCCGGCCTGGCAAACGGGCTGAAATCGCAATTTTCTCCATACAGCACCACCGGCACCTCGCCCTGGAAACGCTGCAACGCCGGGTTGCCGTAATGCAGCAGGCTGCCATACACCGGGATGATGCAAAGCGCCCCCAGCAGCAGCCCAGCCAGCATCACCGGTTTGCGCCCGATGCGGTCCGACAGCCAGCCACACAGGATGGTGAGCGGGATCAGCGCCACGGTGCTCAGCATCACCAGGGTGCTGGCCTGCTGTGCCTCCAGCCTGACCACACTCTTGAGGAACACGCTGGAATAAACCTGGGAGGTGAAAAACAGCAGCGAGCCCCCCGCCGAGATGCAGAAAAACAGCAGCGCCATGCGTCCCAGGGTGTGACGGTCAGAGAGGCATTCGCGCAGGGGAGCATGGGCGACCTGCTTCTTCTCCTGCAGCTGGCGGAACACCGGCGACTCCTCCAGCGCCAGTCTGCCCTTGAGGAACAGCAGCATCAGCGCGGCGGAAAACCAGAACGGCACGCGCCAGCCCCAATCCATGAATTGTTCGTGGCTCAGCCACGCTTGCAGCAGCACGATCTGCAACATGGAAGTCATGATGCCCAGCGGGCCCATCAATTGCAGCACGCTGGTATACAGCCCGCGCTGGCCTGCTCTGGCATGCTCGGTGAGATATACCGCCACCCCGCCCACCTCGCCGCCCATGGCAAAGCCCTGCAACAGGCGAAGTGCCAGCAGCAGCACTGGCGCAAGCAAGCCGATGCTGGCATAGGTGGGCAGCACACCCACCCCCAGCGTGGCGATACCCATCAGCACCAGCGTGGCGATGAAAATGGGGCGGCGCCCGTAACGGTCGGCCAGCGAACCGAACAGCGCCGAGCCCAGCGGACGCACCACCGTGCCTACGCCGAAGATGGCAAGGCTCTGCAGCAGCCCGGCGGTCGGGTTTCCGGAAGGAAAAAAAAGCGCACCGAAATAAGCGGCCAGCGCGCCGAAGGTCAGGAAATCGTACCACTCGATGAACGTGCCGAAACAGGCGGCGAGGATGACTTTGCGCGGAATGGCGGGGATGTATTGCATGGGAGATAAATAGGTTGGCTTCTATCCTGAGAGCATCTGCGCTTTGGAGGCGCCCGGAGCGCGGCACCGGACGCGCATGCAGGAATACTTGAGGATGCCGGGCACCGCGCAGCGTGTGTTGTTGGGGCTTTAGCCCCTTACAACCACGGCGTACCCCCTGCGGGTGCAGCCCCGATGCCGGTTAGCGCAGTGAATTTACGCGCTATCGCTTGCCCAGCATGTAATTCACGTAGTGCGCCACCCCCTGCTCCACGGTGAGGAACGGCGCCTCGTAGCCCGCTTTGCGCAACGCGCCCATGTCGGCCTGGGTATAGCTCTGGTATTTGCCCTTGAGCGCATCGGGGAAGGGAATATAGCGCAGCAGTTGCTGCTTCTGGATTTCTTCCAGGCTGAGCGCCGGTTTGCCTTCTTCCGCTCGCAGGGTGTTGATGACCGCCACCGCCACGTCGTTGAAGCTCTGGGCGCGCCCGGTGCCGAGGTTGAAGATGCCGGAGCTCTCCGGGTTGTCGAGGAAATGCATGTTGACCTTGACCACGTCCTGCACCGACACGAAATCGCGCAATTGGCCGCCGTTGGCATAGCCATCGCAGCCCTCGAACAGTTTCACATAGCCGTCGGCGCGGAACTGGTTGAAGAAGTGGAAGGCGACCGAGGCCATGCGTTCCTTATGCTGCTCGCGCTGGCCGTAGACGTTGAAGTAGCGCAGGCCCACGATCTGGCTGGTGCGCTTGCTCCAGCGGCGGCGCACCACCTGATCGAACAGGAATTTGGAATAGGCATAGACGTTGAGCGGGGATTCGTTCTCCCGGCTTTCCTTGAACACCGAGCCGCCGCCGTACACCGAGGCGGAAGAGGCATACAGGAACGGAATTTCTTCTTCCTGGCAGTAATCGAGCAGTTCCAGCGAATAGCGGTAGTTGTTCTGCATCATGTAGCGGCCGTCGGTCTCCATGGTGTCGGAACAGGCGCCCTCGTGCAGCACGGCTGCCAGCAAGCCGTCGAAATAACCCTCGCGCAGATGCGCAATGAAGTCTTCCTTGTCCAGGAAATCGGCGATCTCGCAATCGGTGAGGTTGCGGAACTTGTCGGCGCGCTTGAGGTTGTCCACGGCGATGATATTGGTCTCGCCGCGCTCGTTCAGCGCCTTGACCAGGTTGGAGCCGATAAAGCCTGCGGCTCCGGTGACGATGTAGTACATGTTTGACTCCTTGAAAGTGAAGGGATAAGGGTAAAGTGAGAAGGGTGAAAACTGTGCATCATTACCCTTCCCCTTCCCCCTCTACCCTTCCCCCATGCTTTGAATGATTTCTTCCCGGGTGACCACAGCCGTGCCCAGCTTGCCCACCACGATGCCTGCCGCACGGTTGGCGAACATCACTGCGCGCGGCAAGTCCGCGCCGCTGGCCAGCATTACCGCCATGGTGGCGATCACGGTATCCCCGGCACCGCTGACATCGTACACCTCGCGCGCCTGCGCTGCCACGCGGAACGGCTGGCCATCCCCGCTGTACAGGCTCATGCCCTCTTCACTGCGCGTGACCAGCAGCGCCTCTAGCCTGAGCTCAACACGCAATTTCTCGGCCTTTTTCGTCAGCTCGTCTTCATCGTGCCAGGAACCCGCCACCTCGCGAAATTCGCTGCGGTTTGGGGTAAGCACGTTCGCACCCTTGTAACGCGCATAATCGTCACCCTTGGGATCAACCAGCACCGGCTTGCCCGCCTTGCGCGCCAGACGGATCATTTCGGCAATGTGGGTCAGGCCGCCCTTGCCGTAGTCCGACAGCACCACCACGTCGGCCTCCTGCAAATGATCCCAGTAATCTGCCAGCTTGGCACGCAACACCTCGTGGCTGGGGGGCGTTTCGAAATCCATGCGCAGCAGTTGCTGCTGTCGCGCGACGGCACGCAGCTTGACCGTGGTGGAAATCGTGCTGTCGCGGTGAAACATGGCCTTCACATTGTGCTGGCTGTTGAGCATCCGCTCCAGCAGGGTACCCGCCTCGTCGTCGCCCACCACCGACAACAGGATGCATTGCGCCCCCAAAGCCGCCACGTTGCGCGCCACGTTGGCAGCGCCTCCGGGACGCTCTTCGGTGCGCGAAACCTTCAGCACCGGCACCGGCGCTTCGGGCGAAATGCGTTCCACGTCGCCAAACCAGTAGCGGTCCAGCATGACGTCGCCCACCACCAGGATTTTCGCCTTATCAAATGACGGCAAGGTATTCACTGCATGCCTCCAATATCCTGAGAAATCTCCTTCAGCGCCCGCAACGGGTCGGCGGCACGTGTAATCGGCCGCCCGATCACCAGATAACTGGAGCCGTTTTCCAGCGCCGCGCGCGGCGTCATCACGCGCGTCTGGTCATCCAGGCTCGCCTGCGGCGGGCGGATGCCGGGCGTGACCAGGCAGAACCCGGCACCCAGCTCACGCCGCAGCAGCGCGGTTTCCTGCGCGGAGCACACTACGCCGTCGAGGCCGCACCCGTGCGCCAGCCTGGCCAGGCGCAGCACCATGTCCGCCGGGCTGGATGCGATTCCGATTCCGGCCAGGTCCTCCTGCCCCATGCTGGTCAGCACCGTTACGGCAATCAGCCTGGGGCACTGCGCCGCATGCGCCAATGCTTCGCGCGCCGCCTCCATCATTTTGCTGCCGCCCAGCGCGTGCACATTGACCATCCACACCCCCAGGGCAGCGGCGGCCTTGCACGCCTGCGCCACGGTGTTGGGAATATCATGAAACTTCAGGTCGAGGAACACCTCGAAACCGCTCTTCATCAACTGCTCCACCAGCTGCGGGCCGCTGGCGGTGAACAGCTCCTTGCCCACTTTCAGCCTGCACAAATCCGGCTGCAGTTGCGCAGCCAGCGCCAGGGCAGGTGCCGCTTCCGGATAATCGAGCGCAACGATGATTTTGGGGTCAGCGCTCATCAAGGCATTTTGCCGGGTCATAGCAGTTTCTTGAGTCATAGCGGCTGGCCACCCTCTTCGGTATGGCGCGGCGCATAGGTTTCCCAGCCATGACAGGCCGGGCAGTGCCAGTAGAACTGGCGCGCCTTGAAGCCGCAGCTGGCGCAGCGGTACATGGACAGCGCGCGCGTGCGCTGCTGCAGGAGTTTGCGCACCAGATCCACGTCGCTGCGCCGCTCCTCGGAAAGACCCAGCAGCCTGGTCTCCAGCAGCTTGTCCAGCCCGAGCAGAGTGGGATTGCGGTTCAATTCCTCGCGTACCAGCTGGTAGGCCGCTTCCGCACCATCGCGCTGCAAAATGGCCGCAGACACCACATTCATCAGGTCCAGCGAATGGTGCTTGGCCAGATAACGCTGCAGCAGCGCGATACCCTCATCCGCATGGCCGCTGTCGCGATAGGCGCCCAGCAGGCGCTCGGCCACCAGCGGAATGTATTGCGGGTCCTGCTGCTCGATACGCTGCCAGTGTTCGATGGCACCGGCATGATTGCCGGCCGATTTTTCCATATCCCCCAGCATGATCGTGGCGCGCGCCAGCTGCGGCCAGGCTTCCAGCGCCTGTTCCAGGTGTGCCCGTGCGGCATCCTCCCTGTTATGGGCAAGATCTTCGGCAGCCAGCTCGCAGGAAAAATAGGCCGCCTCCTTGAGATGAGGCTCGCCGGTGACGGCGGACAAGCGCTGGGTAATATCGATGGCCTTGAGCCAATCCTTTTCCTTCTGGTATATCTCGAGCAGGAATTCGAACGCCTGGCGGGCATAAGGCGTGTTGCGCAAATCCAGGAACAGCGATTCGGCGCGGTCCAGGATGCCGGCCTTGAGATAATCCTGCGCCAGCTCGAACAGCGCCTGCCGCTTTTTATCGCCATCCAGGTCGGCGCGCTCCACCAGGTTGAGGTGCATGCGCAGCGCGCGGTCCACCTCGCCGCGGCGGCGAAACAGGCTGCCCAGCGCGAAGTGCAGCTCCACGGTTTGCGGGTCAACCTTCACCACTTCGATGAAGGCGTCTATGGCCTTGTCCTGCTGCTCGTTCAGCAGGAAGTTCAGCCCCTGGAAATAGGAGCGCGGCAAGGCGCTCGATTCATCCACCAGTTGCTTGATGTCCATGCGCGCCGCCAGCCAGCCCATCCCGAAGAACAGGGGAAATACCAGCAGCATCCAGGGTTCAAATTCCATGACAGCTTTTTATCTTAAATTTACCCGTTGGCACCGCGAAACGCCGCGGCCATATGGCTTGTAACGATAACACAACAACCAATAAAAAGGCGGCGCTATCTTGCGATAGGCCGCCTTGTGTAGGCTTTTTGTAACGCTTCAGGAGCCGGTGCTAGCCGCCCCGGATTCCGGATGATCAACCCGTTCGCGCAACTCCTTGCCCGCCTTGAAATGGGGCACGTACTTGGCGGGCACCTGCACCTTCTCGCCGGACTTGGGGTTGCGCCCCATGCGCGGCGGACGGTAGTTCAGGGCAAAGCTGCCGAATCCGCGTATTTCGATACGCCCGCCGTGCGCCAGGGTGGAGGACATGGTGTCAAGGATCACCTTGACTGCCAGTTCTGCATCCTTGGCCAGCAATGCGGGGTAGCGCTCCGCGAGTTTGGCGATGAGATCGGAACGGGTCATCGTATTGCCTTTCTTGTTGCTTATTGCCCTTCAGCCTTGCTGGTGTCCAGCTTGGCCTTGAGCAACGCGCCCAGGTTGGTTGTACCTGCGGAAGGGGTCTTTTCAGCGCTGAACTTCTGCATCGCAGCCGCTTCCTCAGCCTTGTCCAGGGCCTTGATGGACAGGTTGATGCCGCGGTTCTTGCGATCCACGTTGATGATGGTCGCCTTCACCGTGTCACCTTCCTTCAGGTGGGTGCGGATGTCCTCGACGCGTTCGGCGGAGACTTCAGATGCCTTGAGGTAGCCCTCGACGTCGCCGTCCAGAGTGATCACTGCGCCCTTGGCGTCCAGAGACTTGACCACACCGGTCACAACCGCACCCTTGTCGTGGCCTGCAACGTAGCCGCTGAAGGGATCACCGTCCAGCTGCTTGATGCCCAGGGAGATGCGCTCGCGCTCGACATCAATCGCCAGCACCACGGCTTCCACTTCGTCGCCCTTCTTGTAGTTGCGCACGGCTTCCTCGCCGGGCATAGCCCAGGACAAGTCGGACAGGTGCACCAGGCCGTCGATGCCGCCTTCCAGGCCGATGAAAATGCCGAAGTCGGTGATCGACTTGATCTGGCCCTTCACCTTGTCGCCCTTCTTGTGATTCTGGGCAAAGTCGTCCCAAGGATTGGACTGGCACTGCTTCATGCCCAACGAAATGCGGCGGCGACCTTCGTCGATTTCCAGGATCATCACTTCAACTTCATCGCCCAGGGCTACAACCTTGGATGGATGCACGTTCTTGTTGGTCCAGTCCATTTCGGAAACGTGCACCAGGCCTTCAATGCCCTGCTCGATTTCCACAAATGCGCCGTAGTCGGTGAGGTTGGTCACCTTGCCGAACAGGCGTGTGCCTTGCGGATAGCGGCGTGCGAGGCCGTTCCACGGATCGTCGCCCATCTGCTTGATGCCCAGGGAAACACGGTTCTTTTCCTGGTCGAACTTGAGCACCTTGGCTTCAACTTCGTCACCCACGTTCAGCACCTCGGAAGGATGCTTGACGCGGCGCCATGCCAGGTCGGTGATGTGCAGCAGGCCGTCGATGCCGCCCAGGTCCACGAACGCGCCGTAGTCGGTGATGTTCTTCACCACGCCCTTGACGATTGCGCCTTCCTTCAGGTTTTCCATGACGGACTGGCGGTCGGCGCCCATGCTGGCTTCCAGCACGGCGCGGCGCGACACCACCACGTTGTTGCGCTTGCGGTCCAGCTTGATGACCTTGAATTCCATGGTCTTGTTTTCGTACGGCGTGGTGTCCTTGACCGGGCGGATGTCCACCAGCGAGCCGGGCAGGAAGGCACGGATGCCGTTGACCATGGCGGTGAGGCCGCCCTTGACCTTGCCGTTGACGAAGCCTTCGACGATCTTGCCTTCTTCCATCGCCACTTCCAGGTCGTGCCAGGCAGCCAGGCGCTTGGCTTTTTCGCGCGACAGCTTGGTCTCGCCATAGCCGTTTTCCAGCGATTCGATCGCCACCGTGACGAAGTCGCCGGATTTGACCTCGATTTCGCCTTTGGCATCGAGAAATTCTTCAACGGGGATAAAGCTTTCGGACTTCAGTCCGGCATTCACGACCACGACGTTC
>DATDDB010000137.1:0-6939 GCA_036524005.1 Gallionellaceae bacterium
GTGCGCCACCGCCAACTCATAGGCCTTTTTGTACGACTCCAGCCCCGCGCCAGGCTTGCCTTGCGCATTCAGCACATAGCCCTTTTCCAGGTGCGGCTGCGCCTCATACGGGGCATAGGAAATTTTCCTGTCCAGGTATTCCGTGGCCTCATCCCATTTTTGCAGGGAAGATGCGATGTAGGCCTTCAATTGCAGGGCCTGTGCAAAAGAATCGTGCACCCTGGTGATTTTTGACTTGGCTTTTCCACCCGGCCCGGCACGGGATGCAGTCATAAACTGCCGGTAGTCATCATCGCTGCGGAAGGTGACGTATTGGTGTGAGCCATCGCGCATCAGTTCGGAGAAATGTGCCAGCACGCCATCGAGAACTTTTTCCGCTTCGGCATATTGCTCGCTTTGCACAAGGCTGGCGGCTTTGGATACGGCCTCCTGCTGGTCGGCGCCGATTCCCTCGGATGACGCCTGGAGATCATAGGCGGTGGACTGGGTTTCCAGGTTCTTGTCCTTGCCCAGCCCTTCTGCTTCACAGCCGATGGGAAATATGAATGCGGCTGCCGCCAATAGTGCAATCCGGATTGCCTGCTGCCTTGCGTGCATGGTGATGCTCCTTTGCCAATTGTCCTATAACAAATGTGCCGCTGCCCCTGTTGATTTTCCGCCAGTCCTGCCCTAATTGGCAAGCGGCGCTCCGGGACTGCGCTTTGCGCGACCCGGACCGGACAACCATCAACCGCGCCGCATCCTGGAGAATGCCAGCCCCCCAATGACCAGCAACAACAGCAAGCCAAAGCCGATGCTGACCGCAGCAACCGGCACGCCTGCCTTGATCGCCACGCCATACAGGCTGACGAATATCAGCATGGAGCAATTCTCGGCGAAATTCTGCACCGCCAGCGCATTGCCTGCGCCTATGGTCTTGTGCCCGCGCTCCTGCAACAGGGCATTGAGCGGGACGACAAACAACCCGCCGCACGCGCCTATGGCGACCATCACCATCGCGGCAGACACGAAACTGTGCGCCAGGGAAAGCGCAAGGACGACCGGCCCCAGCAACAGGCCGCCGATCAGGGCGCGGTTGACGCTGGCAAGCGTGATCCACAGCCCCGCGGCGCCCGCTCCCGCCACGATGCCGATGGAAACCGCTCCCATCAGGTTGGCGGGCGTCTGGTTGTCCGTGATCAGCAAGGCCGCCGGCACCCAGGCAAACAACATCAGGCGCAAGGTGATGCCGCTGCCCCAGAATATGCTGGTGCCCAGCAGGCTGAAGCGCGCATCGGGATGCCGGAACAGCAGCGCGAGTGCCGCCCTGAATTTCAGGACCAGCCGCCAGGGATGAAACTCAGCCCCGGGATTTTCCGTTGCCACGCGCGGGATGAACAGGTTGGCCAGCGCGGCCAGCGCATAGGCGATCATCACCCCGGCAAAGGCCCAGGTCAGCGAATGGTCGGCCAGCCAGCCGCCCAGCAACACCCCGGTGAGTATGGCAACGATGGTGGAGCCTTCCATCATGCCGTTGGCGCGCACCAGCACCGCCGGGCCGAACATTTGCGCGAGGATGCCGTATTTCGCGGGCGAATACAGGGTCGCGCCGATCCCGATCAGGCCGTAGGCGGCGAGCGGGTTGGCCCCCAGCGCCATGGCCAGCGCGCCGCACAGCTTGACCAGGTTGGAGAGCAGCATCACCCGGCCCTTGGGAAAGGCATCGGCAAGCTGCCCGGCGAAGGGCGCCAGCAGGATGAAGGGCACCACGAATGAGTCCTGCAGCATCGGAACCAGGCTGGCCAGCCCCTGGGTCTTTACGATCGCAATCGCCGCGATCAGCGCGGCATTGTCGGCCAGCGCCGAAAGAAACTGTGCGGTCAGCACCGCCATCATGCCGCGCGACAGCAGCGGCAGGTTCAGCGTGGATTTATGCTCCATCACACCGCCTCCGCCAGACGTTTCAAGGAAACGTAATCGGTCTTCCCGGTGCCGAGCAGGGGCAGCGCATCGAGCTGCCGAATTTTTCGCGGCACGGCGATTTCAGGAATGCCGAGCGTGCGCGCGGCTTCACCCAGCGCCTCGCGCGTCAGGCCTGGGTCGGTAGTGAACAGCACCAGCGCCTCGCCGCGTGCGCCGTCTGGCCGGGCAGTGGCGCCATGCATGCAGCCGGGGGAGGCCTGTGCCGCCAGCTTTTCCACCACTTCCAGCGAAACCATCTCCCCCGCGATCTTGGCGAAGCGTTTCACGCGCCCCACGATGGAAATAAAGCCATCGTCGTCCATCGCAACCACGTCCCCGGTTTCATACCAGCCCTCGCCCGCTTCTGACGCAGGGGGCTGCAGGACGCCCGGCGCCTCAAAGCGATAGTAGCCGGACATCACGTTGGGGCCGCGCACATGCAGCATGCCGCCACGCTCGATGCCCGGCACCGGCACCAGCCTGGCCTCTATGCCCGGCAGCAACTGCCCGACGCTGCCGTTGCGATAGGCCATGGGCGTATTCATAGCGATGCCGGGCGCCGTTTCGGTTGCTCCATAAGCCTCCAGAATGCGGATGCCGAACTTGTCCAGCCACTGGTTGCGCACCGGCTCGGAAAGTTTTTCCGCGCCTGCCACCACATAGCGCAGACGGTAGAAATCGTAGGGATGGGCAAACTTCGCATAGTTGGCCAGGAAGGTGCTGGTGCCGAACAGCATGCTGCAGCCGCGGTCGTATGCGATCTCCGGAATGACCCGGTAGTGCAACGGCGTGGGATAAAGGAACAGGTTCATCCCGGACATGATGGGCAGCAGCGCCCCGCCGGTGAGGCCGAAGGAATGGAAGATCGGCAGCGCGTTGAGCACCTTGTCCTCGGAAGAAATGTCGATCACCGCGCGGATCTGCGCGATGTTGGACAGCAGCGCGCGATGCGACAGCACCACGCCCTTGGGCTTGCCCTCTGAGCCGGAGGTGAACAGCACCACGGCGGTCGCAGCCGGATCGCGCCGCCGCTCCATCCATCTCGGGAACAGCATGCCGAACAGCACCCACAGCTTGTCGCCCGCGCCCATGGCCTCGCGCAGGTCTTCCAGATAGAGGATATTCAGCCCTGTGAGCGCCGCCACATCGGCTTCCAGCTTGGCCTGTTCGATGAAGGCGCGCGAGGCGAACACGGTGCGTATCCGCGCTGCGGTACAGGCATCCTGCATGCCGCCCGCACCCGCCTTGTAATTCAGCATGGCAGGAACGCGCCCCTGCGCACCCGTGCCTATCATCATGCCCACCGTCGCGGCGAGGTTGGGCATCAGTATCCCCACGCACTCGCCCGGCGCACTGTGCCTGGCCACCAGGCGCCCCAGCGCCAGTGTCATCTTGAGCAGATCGCCGTAGGAATACTCGATCTGCTTCACGTCCTCCACCACGCGCCGCCTGCGGCCGTAGAGCGACATCACGTCCAGCAGGCCGGAATACAATGTGTGCTTGGGCTGCGATTCGAACAGCATGTTCTGCATCAGGCGGCGCATGCCCTCGCCTGCCTTGTGCCTGCGCTGCTTGGTGCTTTCCGCCTCCGGCATGGGCAGTGCGGTGGTGGGCAGCACCGAAATCGTCATGTGCGGGAACAGATGGCGCGGATATTTTCCCGACAGGCGGCTGAAATAGGAGCGCGCCGGACCATCCAGCCGCACCGGCAGGATGGTCGCGCCGGTCTTGGCGGCAACAAAGGCGGGGCCCTCGTATACCTTCATCAGCGAACCGGTCACGGTGATCCTGCCTTCCGGGAATATCACCACCGGCCTGCCGGACTCGACCAGCTTGAGCACCTTCTTGATCGCCATGGGGTTGGCCGGATCCACCGTGAGGTAATCGGCCAGCTTCAGCACCTGGCGGAAAAACCAGAAACGCGTCACCCCGGTATAGACCACGAAAACCGGGTCATAGGGAAGAAACAGCCCGATCAGCAAACCATCGAGAAATGATTCATGGTTGGCAATGATCAACAGGCGGCGCGCGTCGATATTCTTGTCCAGCCCCGTGACGCGCACACGAAACAACACTTTCAGCGCCACCTTCAGGATGGCCCGGATCATACTTTTCAACTTGATTCCCCCTGCCTTTTATAACATCATAACATCGCCGCCAGCGATGGCTTGGCGCCTGAAATCGTAGCGCGCAGACTGCCATTGGGGAAGCCCCGGCCAAGTTTCGGCCCGAGCACACCCCTGCCTGAGTGTACCTGCAACGATATGAGGATGGCGAGCACCGCGAAGAGGGTGACGCCTGCCGGTTTAATGCGCTAGGGTCGCATAGCCGTCGAAGTAAGTCTGCAACTTGCCATCCCGCAGCAAGCTCGCCGGGGTCACCGTCTCGCGCTGCCAGGGAATGGCGCCAAAATACCACACCCGCCAGAACTTCTGGTCTGCCTGCGGATTGCGCGCCAGCAAGGTGGCGAAATTTTCCACCTCGCCGAGCTCGATGCCAGCCGCCTCCTCCATCACCTCGCGCACGAACCGGGAGCAGAATTGCCGGCGCGAGTGGAGATTGAAGCCGGTATCGTAAAGTATGCCGTAGCGGCGCTGCGCGGCGCGCTGCAGCGGCGCTGCCGCCACGGCCTCCGGATGATTCAGCCGGGCCACTGCCACCCTGCCCCCGGCCGAACGCTGGACAAAGCGCGACCAGGTGGTTTTCCCGGAAAACGGCACACGGCTCTCGGCGATCATGGGCTCGCCATCGCTCATCTCCACCACGATGCCCACATGGTTGGTCCAGCTCGCCGTGGTATCCGCCACTTTGCGGAAGGGCAGCAGGGGAATGCGGATGAACACCACATCGCCGACCTTGAGCCGCTGGCCCAGCTCGCGCAGATTTGCATGCGCAGGCGCCGTCATGCCCGACAGGCCCTGTGTGGCCGCGGCAGCGGCCGACGGCAGGGGAATATCGTATGCAGGTCTCATTTTATGCCCTCCGAAGCCTATTCCGCCGGCTATATTCCGCTCGGACAGAGCTTGTACTCTACAAACCGCGCGGGCTTGGCATTCTTCCCTTCCTGCACCCTGAAGGTCATCCCCAAACACTCGTCAACCACCCTGGAGCGCTCGTAGGACCAATCGCCGTTCTCGCCGGGAACCTTGACCCGCATCACCGAGATGCGCGCGCCCCTGCTATCGAACCACTCCACCTTCACCGCACCCAGCTTGCCGCCGGCAGATTTGACCGACCTGAACAGGACTATCCCGTCCGCCTGGCACCACCAGTTCTTGCGGGCGACCTCTGCTCCGTCTTCAATTTGGGTTTTGCTCCCGTCGGCCGTCACGAACTGAATGCGGCTGGCCGAGAATTCCGCCTTGTTGCCGTCCTCAAACCGGAAAGTCTTTTCACCCGGCTTCGCCGCAGCAGGCAGATAGGCACAGTGCAGCTCCGCATCCCCTGCATCGGAGGTGGCCGCAACTGCCGTCCCGGCCTGTTTCTCCAGCGCATATTCCTGGCGTGCATCTTCGGATGCATCGGATGCGCAGGCAGGCACGACGGCGGCGATGCCTGCAAAGGCGAACATTCCCGCCAACAACGGTATTACTCGATCAGTAAACATATCACCCTCCTTGGAAATGGTTGCCAGAATACTCATGGGCAGCGTAAAACGAAACGATTGACCAACGAAGTGCTGCACAATAGACTATCGAGTATCGTTTTACGATACCATTTAGCGCGAAACACAACGACAGGATTTGCTTTCCTTAAAATGCCGCCATGAGCGAAGCCACCCAACTTATCACCACCGTCAAGAAGCACCTGAAAAGTCAGGGCAAGACCTACCGCGATGTCGCCCTGGCGCTCAGCCTCTCCGAGCCCAGCATAAAACGGCTGTTCGCCTCCGGGCGCTTCACCGTGGAACGGCTGGTACAGGTGGCCAACCTGCTGGGCTACACCCTGGCGGAATTATCCAAGGAAGCGCAGACCACGCGGCCGCGCCTGCGCACCCTGAGCGAACAACAGGAACGCGAGGTCGTATCCGATCCCCGGCTGCTCATCGTCACCGTCTGCGCGCTCAACCACTGGGAGCTCTCCGACATCGTCCAGTATTACCGCATCAGCGAGCCCGAGTGCATCAAGTACCTGCTGCGCCTGGACCGGCTGCGCATCATCGACCTCCTGCCCGGCAACCGCATCCGCCTCAACGTCGAACGCGACTTCGACTGGCTGCCCTACGGCCCGATCAGGCAGTACTTCAGGAACCACGCCGGGCCCGACTTCCTCGCCGACGACTTCTCGCACGAACTCGAGACCATGGTCTTCGTCAACGGCATGCTCACCGACCAGGCCGCCGCCCAGATGCGCGACGAACTAAAAAAGCTGCGCCAGCGCTTCGCCGAACTGCACGAAGAAAGCCTGGCCGCCCCCTTGAGCAAGCGCTATGGAACGGGGCTGCTGTTTGCCATGCGGTCATGGGAACCGGGGGATTTTGCGCGGCTGCGCCGGTAGCTTGCGCAAGCTGCCTGCCGGGGTAGCTCGGCGCAGCTTGCCCCCTCCCCCTAGAGGGGGAGGGTTAGGGTGGGGGTGAATCTCATTGGTCCGATTGTTCTCAACGATTAGCGCCGGGGGCAGCCCGGCATGCTGATTACTTTTCTTGCTTCGCCAAGAAAAGTAATCAAAAGAAGGCGACCCTGCCGCGCCAGCCTGCGGCTCCCTTCGGTTGAATGAATCCATCGGGGGCTGCGCAACTCGCCCTCGCGGCTTCGCCGCTCGAAGCTCGAACAGTGCTCGCCTAAATCCCCCGATGGATACACCCAACCTTCAGTGGCGCAGAAGGGGATGGTGGTCTTGTGCGCGTTCCGCGCGCTTCTTGTATTTGGTGCCCGCGTAGCTTACGCTACGCGGGCTTCAAACGTAGCGCAGACCCCTTAATCCATTTTTTCGAGACGAATTCGCCTAACAATTGCAGTAGCAGACAAGGATCTTAGATGACCAAACCCATTTTAAGTA
>DATDDB010000138.1:0-1700 GCA_036524005.1 Gallionellaceae bacterium
AGAAGGATCAGCCGCCGCAGACGGCACTCCCAGACACACAAAACCGGCAGGGAACGAGGTGTGATAGAGCAGGCGCTGCAACACCTTGGTGAGCAATGGCTTGACGCTGACCTCGCCGCCGATGGCCAAGGCCATTTCATACAGGATACTGAGAATGTAGCCGTGCTCCATGATCGATCAGGCTTTATCCCAGCGTGTGGCAACCAGCGTAGCGTTGTGGAACAACGGATAACCCCATTGCAGCGAACTGCCGATCTCGCCAAGCGAGAGAGCACCCGATATCGGCGCAGCCTTGGTAAGCTGGGTAAACTGGTGAAGCTCGCTGGTGGCAGCTTCAAGCCCGAGGTGCAGCCGGCGCCCTGCACAATAGAACAGCAATACCTCGCTGTCCTTCAGATCGCCATGGAGTTGAGAGAGGCCCTGCACCAGCGTCTGAAGGGTATGCTGCGAATCCACCTTCGGCGCTTCAAGCAGGGTCAGAACCGCATTGGCCGGCACTTCACCGACGCAGAACAGCGAACCATCTTCCTCCAAGGCTACCGGGATGCGCACCAGGATCTCATGATTGGCGCGGATGATGCCGAACGGGAAATGCACCGCGTGCTGGTAGAAATTCTCCCGCGTGACCTCCACACCGGATTGTGCGCGTACCAGTTCCTGATACACCTCGAAGGCAGGCCGCCAATCGATCTGGCGGATGCGATTGCCTTCGGTCGAGGTTGCCGAGATCATCCTTGGCGGAGCGCCATAACCGTGCGCCAGCATCGCGCCGAGGTGCGGTTGCAGCAGCATCAGCAGCACGCCGTTCTGGATGATGCGCGTATTGTCGAACAGGCAGGGCATGGGCTGAAAGGTCTCGCTGCCTGCATTCGCCCCCACGTAATGCACGCGGTTGGCGAGCTGCAAGTAGAGCTCGTCGAGCAGCGTGCTGATATTGGGTACCAGCGCATCGAACAGCAGGAACAACGTGACCTGCTGGTCGTCTTTGATCTCGGCGCGAATCTGGGTGCCGATCTGTTCCGCCACCCGGGATGCACCGGCAGCATCATGCGGAAGGTTGTCATGCAGTGATACGAACGGCATGGAATCGAAGCGCAAAAGCCACACACCCTGCGTGCGGAATTCGCCGCTTTCAACCAGAGCAGGGAAGACCGCCCCGACCAGCGTGACCTTGCGCTGCGCGAAGATCGCCTGCAACCGTTCGACGCCTCCCTTTTCGGCTTCGGGCAACAGCGCAAGAACGCCCATGGACGGAAAGGCGTTGCGCCAGGAATCGAGCAAAGTCTCAACAGGCGTTGCATCCAGATTCGGAAAGAAGTGCATGCCAGGGGAATCCATATTCGCCTCCTTCTGCAATCGCGTTGCGCAGTGTTACGACCCACAGGCAAACCGAAAATTCCATCGCGGCAACCGATAGTAGCAGGCGATAGAAAACCACCAAAACCTTATTGGCAGTCTACTGGCTGCCGCAGCAATTGTGTAGCGAAATACACAACGGTCAGGGGGCCTTCTGCTGATGCCATGCCGGTGCGGACGAATACGGCCGGGCGATTTGATATACTTCGATATCCAAAGATGCAGAACTGATATGAGCCCCTTGAACATCGTCATCCTCGCGGCCGGAAAAGGCACGCGCATGTATTCGGACAAACCCAAAGTGTTGCACGCGCTGGCTGGCAAACCACTGGTGCAGCATGTGC
>DATDDB010000139.1:0-4060 GCA_036524005.1 Gallionellaceae bacterium
CAAGCCTCCTGAGGCGTTTGGAGAGAGGTCGCGAGATTGGTCTCTAGGCCATGCAGGAGACGAAGGCCCTCATCTCTCGATGACGGGGGAATCTCGGGGTTGCTCTCGAGCGGCGGCGTGGATGGCCAGCGCCTGGATGCCACTGGCTTCGGCGATGCGCGCGATGTTCACCGCGTTGCGGTTGGCCTTGTCCCAGCCGGTGCGTATCTTCAGCGTGACCGGCACGTCCACCGCGCCGACCACGGCCTCGAGGATCTCGGCCACCAGCTTCTCGTTCTGCATCAGGGCGGAACCCGCCATCACGTTGCAGATCTTCTTGGCCGGACAGCCCATGTTGATGTCGATGATCTGCGCGCCGTTGTCCACGTTGTGGCGCGCGGCCTGCGCCAGCATCTTCGGGTCGGCGCCGACGATCTGCACCGAAATGGGATCGACTTCGCCTTCATGATTGGCGCGGCGCTTGGTCTTTTCCGAGCCGTATAACAAGGAGTTGGAGGCCACCATCTCGGACACCGCCATGCCTGCGCCCATGCGCTTGCACAGCATGCGGAACGGCCGGTCCGTCACCCCGGCCATGGGCGCGACGATGAGGTTGTTCTTGAGCTTGTATTGGCCGATGTGCATGGTGATTTCCGAAGGGGGCGGCGATTATAAATTAATCAATCGGCCCATGCTATGATGGCCGCAAATTTTTCCGGGCAGGCGCTTTGCCCTTGCCTGCCCCATTTTCTGCGGAGGAGTTCATCGTGGAGTTCGATATCGTCATCAACGGTGGCGGCCTGGTTGGCGCCAGTCTTGCGACCGCACTCAAATCCAGCGGTTTGAAGATCGCCTTGGTCGAAGGTCAGGCTCTGCCCGAGCTCGATTCCGACTGGGACAGTCGTATATACGCCTTCACCCCCGGCAATGTGGAATTCCTCAAGGAACTCGGCGCCTGGCAGCGCCTGGACATGTCGCGCGTGCAGCAGGTGGAGGAGATGCGCGTGTTCGGCGACACCGGCGCCGAGCTGGATTTTTCCGCCTACCAGGTCGGCGCGCCCGAACTGGCCTTCATCCTCGAGAGCCGCCTGCTGCAGCACGCCCTGTGGCAGGGCCTGCGCGAACAGGAGAACCTCACCATCCTGCAACCGGCGCAATGCGCGGAGCTCAGGATCGACGACGAAGCCGCCCATCTGAAGCTGAAGGACGGACGCGAGCTCAAGGCCAAACTCATCGTCGGCGCGGACGGGCGCGATTCCTGGGTGCGCAACCAGACCATCATGCCGGAAGTCCCCACGCCCTATTTCCAGCACGGAGTGGTCGCCAACTTCAACACCGGCAAAGCGCATCGCGGCATCGCCTGGCAGTGGTTCACGCCCGATGGCATCCTCGCGTTGCTGCCGCTGCCGGGCAAACGCATCTCCATCGTGTGGTCGGTCAGCCCGGAGAAATCGGCCGAACTGCTGGCGCTCACTCACGAGGAATTCGCCGCCCAGGTTGCCGCCGCGTCCAACCACACGCTGGGCGAATTGCAGGTCATCACGCCGCCGGCTTCTTTTGCGCTACGCGTGCTGAACCTGGCCCATCTCACCAAGCCGCGCCTGGCGCTGATCGGCGATGCGGCACACAACATCCATCCGCTTTCCGGGCATGGCGTGAACCTCGGCCTGCGCGATGCGCACGAACTGGCGCAGGTGTTGCTCCAGCATGGCACGCAGGATTGCGGCGACCTGGCTCTGCTGCGCCGCTACGAAAGAGCGCGCCAGGGCGACATCATGTCCATGCAGCTCACCACCGACACGCTCAAGCACCTGTTCATCAACCGCAACCCGGTATTGCGCACCCTGCGCAACCTCGGACTCGCCGCCACTAATAGACTGACGCCGCTGAAGAACATGATGGTGCGTCACGCACTCCACTGAAACCCAACCCAAGGAACCTTAAATGTTCAGAACCCTGCTGTTGTTGCTGCTCACCATCTCTTTCGCGCACGCCGAAACCGACAAGGCCGCCACGATCAAGGAAACGCTGCAAAAGAACTACGAGCAGCTCATCGGCCCGGTCGACCAGGTGAACAAATCACCCGTCCCCGGCCTGTACGAGGTGGTCACCGGCGACCACATCTTCTACACCGACGAATCCGCGCAATACCTCCTCGACGGCCAGCTGTTCGACTTGAAGGCGCGCAGCAATATCACCGAAGCGCGTGCGCGGAAGCTGTTCGCCATCGACTTCACCCAGTTGCCGCTCGATCTCGCCGTGAAGAAAGTGAAAGGCAACGGCAGCCGCAAGATGGCCTATTTCACCGACCCCAATTGCGGCTACTGCAAGAAGCTGGAGAGCGAACTCCAGAACGTGAACGACGTCACCTTGTACCTGTTCCTCTACCCCATCTTCGACGGCTCCGCCGAAAAGGTGCAGGGCGTGTGGTGCAGCAAGGACAGGGTCAAGGCCTGGGACGACCTGATGCTGAAAGGGGTTCAGCCCAAGGCCGGCAAGTGCGAGGTGCCCACCGCCAAGGTGATGGAACTGGGCAAGAAGTTCAAGGTGAACGGCACACCCGCGCTGATCTTCGCCAATGGCGTCATCAACCCCGGCTACATGCCCGCCGCCGCCCTGAACAAGGCGCTGGACGACAACAACAAATAGTCGAATAGCCGTGCGCAACCTGCCCCGTCACCTCGCCGCCCTCAGCGTCACCCTGTGGGTGGGCGGCATGTGGATGCTCGGCTACGTGGTTGTGCCCGTGCTGTTCAAGACGCTGCCGGATCGCATGCTCGCGGGCATGATCGCAGGCCAGCTGTTCACCCTGCTGGCCTACATCGGCATCGCCTGCGCGCTCTACCTGCTGCTCTTCCAGTTGCAGCAGTTCGGGCGCGCCGCGTTGCGTCGCTCCGCCTTCCGCATCACGGCGGCCATGCTGCTGCTCGTACTCATCGGCCAATTCGTCCTGCAGCCCATCCTCGCCGATCTGAAAGTGCAGGCACTGCCGCTGGATGTGATGAACAGCGCCCTCGCCACGCAGTTCAAGACCTGGCACGCCGTTTCCGGCGTCATCTATCTGATCCAGAGCCTGCTCGGCATCGGGCTGGTGCTCGCTTCGGGAAACCTGCAACGGCACACCTTCCAGAACATCTGGCGCAACTCCTAGTCATTTCCGGAAGGGGGAAACAGCAGTTGTAGGGCGCAATAACCAACGGGCATTGCGCCGAATGCGTACCCCAAAACTTCCGGTGCAATGCGCTACGCTTATTGCACCCTACGCGGGCTACGCTTGCTAGGCATGGAACACCCTATGTCCGGTGTGGCGGCCCACGTTTCACAGCCCCCTCTTCTGAACCATGAAGATACGAACCATTCGGGCCAGAGTGTTTGAACTTCCAATGCGCGCCATCCCAAACAACTTCTTCCTTAATGGCCTTTGCTTTGTTTTGGTAATAGCCGACAGATCTGGACTTGAATGTCACCCAATCTGGGCGAAAGATCCAAATCCGTTGGTTTGCACCGCACCACTTCAATTCAGCGTCGGCTCCCCGCCTTTTGGAAACAGCACCCACATCTTGCCGGACTGTTTCATGCTCCCAGCGCGCACCGCAGCGTATTCACCGAAGCCCCAGTAGAAATCCGCTCGCACTGCCCCCCTGATCGCGCCGCCCGTATCCTGCGCAAACATCAGGCGGTTGAGCGGTTCGGCGCTGTTCGGGCGGGTGGTGGCAAGGAACACGGGCACGCCGAGCGGGATGGTGCGCGGATCGACCGCGATGCTGTACTCCTCGGTCAGCGGCACGCCCAGTGCGCCGAGGGGCGCGGAGAGCGTGTCCGGCAGTTCGCGAAAGAAGACGTAGCTGGGGTTCTGCCCCAGCAAGGTAAACAAGCGTTCGGGATTCTTCTCCGCCCAGTTCTTGATACCCTGCATGGAGGCTTCTTCGAGCTTGAGTTCGCCCATATCGATGAGCTTCTTGCCGATGGAAGCATAGCCGTGTCCGTTCTGGTCGGCATAGCCGATCTTCACGCGCGTGCCGTCTTCCAGTTCGATGCGGCCGGAGCCCTGTATCTGCAGGAAGAACAGCTCGACCGGGTT
>DATDDB010000140.1:0-4899 GCA_036524005.1 Gallionellaceae bacterium
TACGCTTCCGTTTCAAAAATACTTCAACTGGGAGCCTTTAAATATGAACCGTCAAGAACTGATCGAAGCACTGGCAGCAAACACCGGCAGCACCAAGGCCGACGCCGACCGCAATATTGCCGGCATGATTGAAATCATCACCTCTACCCTGAAGAAAGGTGACAAGGTCGCACTGGTTGGCTTCGGCACATTCGAAGTGCGCAAGCGCGCAGCGCGCAATGGCCGCAACCCGGCCACCGGCGCAGCGATCAAGATCAAGGCTTCCAAGCAGCCCGCCTTCAAGGCTGGCGCTGCCCTCAAGGCAGCCGTAAACGGCGCCAAGAAGTAATCGGTTAAACCGATAACCCAAACCCCCGTCAGCCCAGCTGGCGGGGGTTTTCTATTTCATCAGCCGCTTATTCTGCGAGTGTGCCCTGGCGCATGCCCCAGCTGATGTGACAGCCCCCTTGATTTTGCCGACCATGAGGAATAGGCTGGCCTGTATGGGCTGACGCCCAAGCCCATACCTCGGACATGGAGGTTCCGCATGCCGACCCATAACGCTGACATCGCCGTCATCTTCGGGGAGATCGCCAACCTCCTTGAGATCCAGGGGGCGAACCCGTTCCGCATCCGCGCCTACCGTAATGCTGCACGCACCATAGGCGAGCTTGGGCAGGAAGCCTCCCAACTGATCGCGCAGGGCGGAGGGCTGCCCCACCTTCCCGGCATAGGCGAAGACCTCGCAGCCAAAATTACAGAGATAGTTTCCACCGGCCATTGCAGCCTGCTGGATCGCCTGCAGCACGAACTGCCGCCAGCCGTGACCGAATTGCTGAAAATTCCGGGCCTGGGCCCCAAACGGGTGAAGGCACTGTACCACGACCTCGAGGTGCAGACGGTGGAACAGCTATACCGCGCCGCGCGCGACGGACGCATACGCGCCCTGCCCGGCTTCGGCGAAAAGACCGAGCTCAATATCTTGCAGGCCGCCCAGGCTCATGCCGGGCAGGCGCAACGTTTCAGGCTCGCTGTCGCCGCGCAGTATGCCGAGGCGCTGCGCGCCTATCTCGCTGCGGTTCCGGGGGTGACCCAGGTCACGGTAGCGGGCAGCTTCCGCCGCATGCGTGAAACGGTCGGCGACCTCGATATACTGGTCGAAACCAAAGCGCCGGCTTCCGTCATGCAGCGCTTCACCGCGTATGACGAGGTGGCGAAGGTGCTCGCAGCCGGCTCCACGCGCGCCAGCGTCGTGCTCAAGAGCAGGCTGCAGGTCGATCTGCGCATCATCGCCAGGGAAAGCTATGGCGCGGCGCTGCAATACTTCACCGGCTCCAAAGCGCACAACATAGCCATCCGCCGCATCGCCCGGAAACTCAGGCTCAAGATCAACGAGTATGGGGTGTACCGTGGAAACAAACGCATCGCGGGCGAAACCGAGGAGTCGGTGTATCGCGCGGTCGGCCTGGGCTATATCCCGCCGGAGCTGCGCGAAAACCGTGGCGAGATCGAGCGCGCTCGCACAGGCAAACTGCCCCGATTGGTAGAAGCGGGCGATTTGCATGGCGATCTGCATGTCCATACCAAGGCCACCGACGGGCGCAACACGCTGCGCGAAATGGCGCTGGTCGGCCGGACGCAGGGTTTCGAGTACCTCGCCATCACCGAACACTCGCAGCGGCTCACCTTCGCACATGGCCTTGATGCGGGCCGGCTCGCGCGGCAGTGCGACGAGATCGAGCGACTCAACCAGGAACTGAAGGGGATCACCCTGCTCAAGGGCATAGAGGTGGACATCCTGGAAGATGGCAGCCTGGATCTGCCGGATGACGTGCTGGGGCGCCTCGACCTGGTGGTGGGTGCCGTGCACAGCAAATTCGAGCTGTCGCGGGCCAAGCAGACCGAGCGCATCCTGCGCGCCATGGAACACCCGCATTTCACCATCCTGGCACATCCCACCGGACGCCTGATCGAGCAGCGCGATCCCTATGATGTGGACATGGCACGCATCATCCGCGCGGCCAGTGGCCGCGGCTGTTTCCTGGAACTCAACGCGCAGCCGGATCGCCTCGACCTGCTCGACACCCACTGCCTGATGGCCAAGGAACAAGGCGTGCTGATCAGCATCGCTTCCGATGCGCACAGCACCCTGGATTTGCTGAACCTGCGCTATGGCATCGGCCAGGCGCGGCGCGGCTGGCTGGAAAAAAAAGACGTACTGAACACGCGTCCTCTGGCCGAACTGCGCAAGCTGATCCGGCGCACCATGTAACCATGAAGCGCCTGACATTCAACCGGCTGGCCATGATTGCCTGGTTCGCACTGTTTTCGGGTGCCGCAGGAATCGCTGCCAGCGCAAACCCGGAGGGATACACGATGGAAACCATACGTTTGCCCCAGCCGCGCCTGGACAGCAGTTTTTCGGTGGAGCGCGCCTTGCAGGCGCGCCGCTCGGTGCGGGATTTCAGCGGCGCCGCGCTCAGCCTGGACGAAACCGGACAGCTCCTGTGGGCGGCACAGGGCATCACTGGCCCGCATGGTCAGCGCACAGCGCCTTCAGCCGGCGCGCTGTACCCGCTGGAAATCCTGCTCGTGGCCGGAAACGTCGCCGGTCTCGCGCCAGGGGTGTACCGCTATGTCACAGCCGGGCATACGCTCACGCCGCTTGCCGCGGGCGACCGGCGCATCAGCCTGGCGCAGGCCGCTGTTGATCAGCAGTGGATGCAGACCGCGCCTGCAGTGATCGTATTTTGCGCAGTGGAAAAACGCAGCACATGGAAATACGGCAGCCGCGGGCTTTCCTATATACACATCGAAGTCGGCCATGCCGCCCAGAATGTCTTCCTGCAAGCCCAAGCGCTCGGCCTGGGCGCAGCAGTGGTGGGGGCATTCGACGAGACCAAGCTTGCCTCCGTGCTGCAATTACCCAAAGTACAAATCCCCCTGTACCTGATGCCGGTTGGCAAACCGGCTCATCATTAAGCCGGGAATAAATAGGGTAAGAACGATTTCCGGCGGCCATCAGCGCTGCCATCCCGGAGCCTCGCACTCGCTTCCGTGCTCTGCTATGCCAGCAGCGCCGCCACTATCCCCGTGAGAAATATTCCATCGAAGCTGCCCGCTCCTCCGATCGAAGCGAAGGGAGAGCCCATCGCCTTGATGTCCTTGATGTGCAGCAGATCGGCACCGATCAGAACCCCCAGCGTGCCGCTGATGTACGCAATGGGCGCGGCATTCCCCGGATCGAGCACAAATGACACCAGCGCCGCCGTGATGGGTGCGAGCAATATCGGCATGCCGAGCCCGATCCCGGGCACGCGGCGGCTGACCGCATAACTCAATGCGGACACAGCCGCGGTAGCCAGCACCACATATTCAAGGTTCAGGGGATAGTGGCTCAGCAGGAAGAAGCAAAACACCACCGGCACAACGCAGCCGCCCACATTGGCATAAACCCTGGTCGTGCCGGTAAAAGGCTGCTTCCGGAACAGTTCGCGCAATTGAGGAGGAATCTCCTCCAGGTTGGGCGGGCTGCTCTTCATGCTGAACAAGGGGAGATTTATCATGCTGCCCACCAGGATGGTCATGAACAGCAAATAGGCGGAGTCGGAAGAAAGGCCAAGCTTGTCGAATGCGATGGTCAGTATGCCAAACTGCACCATCGTAATAAAAAACAAGAGCGCGGCAAACAGCAGAAATAGCCGCAACGGGATAGGTGGCATGACGGACGTCCTCCTGCATGCACTGGAAAGATGCATGCTCCCCCATTCTTAGTCATAAAGCAACCTGCAGTGCGGGGGGTTAACTCAGCTTCCTGTTGCCCATTCAACAAGAAACACTCCTGCAAATGTCGTAATATTGACAGGGGAATGGAATTATTGCCGCTCAACTACTTCGCGCGCGGGCGCTTATAGTAGGCATCGACCAGCTGCTTGAACTTTTCCAGGCGTTTCGCGGGAGCCAGTTCGGAGTACTTGCGGGGAGGATCGGTGTCTGTCTTCTTTTCCCGCAACTGCTCCAGCGTTGAATACTGCGCGCGCACGACCAGCAGGTCGCGGTCCAGCCTGTCGAGCTCCGCCACATCCTGCGTCATGCCCGCGCATTCGATCAGCTTATCCACCTCCACCATAGGCGGCAATTTCCCGGAGTGGCCCGCTCCTTTCCCCTCAAGGCGGGCGCACTCGTTCGTACCTGTCGCGTACGCCTGCCCCGCCAGGAGACAAACCATCCCGGCAACAATCAAAATAATTCTGCGCACCATGAACCTCCTCCCGATAAACGTGACAGTTTACTGCTTTTAAGGACAAGCTGGCTCGAAGTACGGCTCTGGATAGTCCGCCGGTCGCGTTGCTTCCGCGACCGCCTCATCCCTCGCTGCGCCCAGGTTTCAGTCGAAACATCTACCGCCTGCGGCGTCCTGCGCGAGCAATGCCCAGTTGCCAATTCAATATCGGTCGAACCCAGGAGGGTTCGAGACACCCTCTAGAAGAACCACTCAAGGGCAGCGGCAAGTGAAAGAGCAGCAAGAGGGATTGTTCGCCGGTCGCGTTGCATCCGCGACCGCCTCATCCCTCGCTGCGCCCAGGTTTCAGTCGAAACCTCTACCGCCTGCGGCGTCCTGCGCGAGCAGTGCTCGCTGGTCGAACACAGGAGGGTGCGTTCACCCTCCCTTCCAATCAAATTAAAAAGGCACCCTGGTTCACCTCTTCAGGGCCGGATAAATGGGAAGTACGGCACGGGATTGTTCGGCTGTCGCATTGCCTCTGCGACCGCCTCATCCCTCGCACGGCTCGGGACCGCCTGCGGCGTCCTGCGCGAGCAGTGCTCGCTGGACGAACCCAGGAGGGTTCGTCCACACTCTCGCTCTGCCAAATGAAAAGGGCACCCAATGGGTGCCCTTTTTATTTGGCGGAGAGAGAG
>DATDDB010000141.1:0-2459 GCA_036524005.1 Gallionellaceae bacterium
GACGCCCAGCATCTCGATCTTGGCGGAGTTGGCGTAAGTCACGAAGCCGCGCTCGAACCACTCCGAACTGCCGGGAATCTCGGTGACGGTCTGTGCCACGCCGCCGCCGGTGCAGGACTCTGCTGTCGCCAGCGTGAAGCCTAGGTTCTTCAGCATTTCACCCACTTGTGCGGCGAGTAACTCCATAGCAAACCCCTTTTAGCCACAGAGGCCACAGAGCACACAGAGAACGACATTTCCGCCTTCTTCACGGTGTTCTCGTTGCCCTTTGTGGCTGGATTGTCGTTGCCTCACTTGCCTAACCCACGCGCCAGGTCATTCTGAATGTCCACCACTGCTTCCAGTCCGACTGCGATGCGCAGCAAGCCATCGGTAATTCCCGCCGCGGCGCGAGCCTCGGGGGAGATGCGCGCATGGGTGGTGCTGGCCGGGTGGGTGAGGGTGGTCTTGGCGTCGCCCAGGTTGGCGGTGATGGAGATCATGCGCGCGTTATCCACCACACGCCATGCCGCACCGCGCCCGCCCTTCACTTCAAAGGAGACAATGCCGCCGCCGGTCTTTTGCTGCTTCATTGCCAATTGATGCTGCGGGTGCGAGGCCAGGCCGGGATAGTAAACACGCGCCACGTTGGGCTGTTTTTCCAGCCATTGCGCGAGCTGCAAGGCATTCGCACTGTGCGCGTCCATGCGGATCTTGAGCGTTTCCAGGCCTTTCAGGAACACCCAGGCGTTGAACGCGCTCATGGTGGGGCCAGCGGTGCGCAGGAAACCGTACACGCCTTCCATGAGTTTCTTGCTGCCCAGCACCGCCCCGCCCAGCACGCGCCCTTGGCCATCTATATACTTGGTGGCGGAGTGGATCACGATGTCCGCGCCCAAATCAAGCGGACGTTGCAGGATGGGGGTACAGAAGCAGTTATCCACCGCCAGCGGCGCGCCGCATTTCTTCGCCACCGCGGCGATCGCGGCAATATCGGAAATCTCGGTGAGCGGGTTGGAGGGCGTTTCCAGGAAAAACAGCCGGGTGTTGGGGCGCACCGCTGCCTGCCATTGCGCCACATCGGTCGCGGAGACATAAGTGGTTTCCACGCCGAAGCGCTTGAGGATGTTGTTGAACAGGTTCACCGTCGCGCCGAACAGGCTCTGCGAGGCCACGATGTGGTCGCCCGCCTTCAGCAGGCCCATGCAGCAGGCGAGTATCGCGGACATGCCGGAAGAGGTGGCGACGCATTGCTCAGCGCCTTCCAGGGCTGCCAGCCGCTCCTCGAACATGGTGACGGTTGGATTGGTGAAGCGCGAATAGATGTTGCCCGGCTCATCGCCGATGAAACGCTTGGCGGCCTGCTCCGCGCTGTCGAACACGAAGCTGGAAGTGAGGAACATGGCCTCGCTGTGCTCGTGGAACTGGCTGCGCGCTTCGCCTGCGCGTACCGCAAGGGTTTCCGGCTGGTAGTTATTCTTGTCTGACATGTCGTGGCTCCTCAAATGCAAAAACCCGGAAAGCTTAGCGCTAAACCGGGTTTCCCACGCTTTAGCAGTATTTGTATCGCGCCCGCAAGCTGTTCCTCAAATCGGCGCAGGGTGTAAGGTATCACCCGTGAAGGAGGGCTGTCAACTTCCAGCATCGCACGATCTTGTAGGTTGGGCTGAATGCAATGAAGCCCAACATGAAGCCCCGCCATCTGCCTTTCGCCATATTCATTTTCTTCAGCACTCGCACACCCGCCCCAATCAGGCGGAATTAGCTCACGCCTAACGTATTCGTGGAACGTTGAATGCGGCCAATCCGCTACGCGCTCCACCCATCCGTGCTTGACGGGATTGTAATGGATGTAATCCACGTGCCGCTCAAGATCGGCTTCGTCCTTGATCTGGTGCTCCCAATAGCGCCGCTGCCAGATGCCGCGTTCCCGTTTTATCTGACGGCTGGCGCGTATCCTTTCATCCTTGGTAATCCGGCGCGAAAATCCGGATTTGATCAATGACCAGCGCATCGGGTAATCCGAATCCCCTGGGGGCAAGCGCCATATTGCATGCAGGTGTTCAGGTAGAACAACCATCGCAACAATCGAAAATGGATGCGATTGTTTTACCCGCTGTACCACCGCACGCAATTCGTCTATGTGTTGTACCAGCGTATCGGTGCGGCGATCCGCAAGATTCACCGTAAAGAAATAGCTTCCGCCAGCCGCCGTGGCCCGCCGGTATCTCATGAAGTTATTCGTTCCCCTGTGGTGTTATGTTGGGCTTCATTTCATTCAGCCCAACCTACGCGTGCTGCACCACCGCGCGAAATTCGTCTATGTGTCGTAACAGCGTATCGGTGCTGCGATCCGCCAGATTCACCGTAAAGAAAAAGCTTCCGCCAGCCGCCGTGGCCCGCCGGTATCTCATGAAGTTATTCGTTCCCCTGTGGTGTTATGTTGGGCTTCATTTCATTCAGCCCAACCTACGCGTGCT
>DATDDB010000142.1:0-1804 GCA_036524005.1 Gallionellaceae bacterium
ACCTTCATCACCAGGCCTTCAACCAGCGGATACTTCTTGCCGTTGTAATCGAACTCGGTGGCGCCGTTGTACTTCTTGCCCACTTCGGCCCAAGCCGGACCAACCACCTTCTTGTCGATTGCGTGGCAAGCGACGCAGTTCAGTTCTTTCGCTTCCGGCGGCATGTCGGCGGCGAAAACATTTGCAGTCAGAAACAGACCTGCAGCAGCAGCAACGATATACTTCATATCTTCTCCAAAATCTAAAAATTATTGTAAAAATATATGAGGCGAAAACGCCCCAGCCGCATTCTAACCAAAACCATATAAGTTGCAAGAAATTCGTCAGCGCGCTGCCGACGCGGTTCGGCGCTGAATTGACACTAAAAGAAATATCTGCGGGATGAAAAAAGCCGGCGTGGTGCCGGCTTTTTTGGGGCAGAACCTGGAATGATTAGCCCAGGCTCAGCTCGAACTTGACCAGCTTCTCGATCTTTTCCTTCTTGGCGCCAGTCGGGTCGTTGGCGGGCATGGGCATGGAACCCCAGTGGCCGGAACCGCCCTTGGAGACCTTCATCACCAGGCCTTCAACCAGCGGATACTTCTTGCCGTTGTATTCGAACTCGGTCGCACCCTTGTACTTCTTGCCCACGTCGGCCCAAGCCGGACCGACCACCTTCTTGTCAACAGCGTGGCAAGCGACGCAGTTCAGTTCCTTGGCTTCGGGTGGCATTTCGGTGGCCATTGCGCTTCCTGCAATCATCAGGCCGGCGGTTGCGGCCAAGCTTACGATAATAGATTTCATGTTTTCTCCGTAATTATATGTACTTGCCTATTTGCTGCAGGAAGGCACCTCCCCTCCCCGCGGCGTTCTAACCAGTTCCGCCCGGCATGCAACCCAATTCTCGGTGTGGCGGCAAGACCAATAACGTCCCTACCCGGACATTAGTTGACACCATCAGTATCCATTTTGACAGCACGCCTTTTTCCGGGCCGGGATCAGCCATCGCTCGCTTCCAGCCAGCCCAGCAGCCCCGCCCATTGCTCCACATCCTGGGCGGCCAGGTGGGCGGGCAGGTCGAATATACTTTTGCCCTCGAAAGCAGCGTTGACGTACAACTGCGCCTCGCGCAGATAGGCCAGCACCGGAAGATCAAGCTGTGTCAGGAAGTCTTCCAGCGTGGCTGCCGCGCGGGTGCGAGGCGCCATGCGCATGCCAGCCACGCCTACCTGCACGCGGCCTTTGCGCGCGGCTTTCATGTCATTCAGGGATTTCAGGAATTCGTAACTTGCCTGGATGTCGTACAAGGAAGGTGCAATCGGCACGATGACGCGGTGCACCAGCTTCAGCGCATGTTCGAGATTCTTGCCGTGCAGCGCAGCCGGAGTATCGATCACCAGCCAGTCCATGGCTTCGGCGCGCTTTTCGGCATCCACCTCGAGCGCGCGGATATGAGGCAAACCGCTGCTGCGCTGCGCCAGCCAGAGCGTGGCCGACTTCTGCCGGTCCATGTCCAGCAGCGCGACGCGCTGGCCGCGCGATGCCAGATACCCGGCGATGTTGGTCGAAAGCGTGGTCTTGCCGCTGCCTCCCTTGGGGTTGGCGACCAGGACGGCTTTCATGATGGAGCGGGCTATTTTTCCAGCTGCGACACGTCGCGCACCGCGCCCTTGGCGGCGGAGGTAGTCATCGCCGCGTAGGCGCGCAGGGCGGCGGAAACATGGCGCTCGCGGCTCACCGGCTGCCAGGCTTTTGCTCCCTTGGCTTGCATCGCCTTGCGGCGGCGCTCCAGCTCATCCGCCGCGACTGCCAGGTGGATGCGGCG
>DATDDB010000143.1:0-5071 GCA_036524005.1 Gallionellaceae bacterium
CATCCGGACGTTTTTCCCTGACCTTCGCCAGGTAGGCGGCCTCCATCCTGTCCAGGATGGTTCCCAGCAGGCAGGGCGAAAGCCCGTTGCCCAGCATGGTCTGCTCGGCGTACACATCCGCTTCACGCTCCATGTCGCGCGAGTATTTCGCCTGCATGATGATCGCGGGCGCCGTCGCCAGCAGTCCGCTCACATCGCCCACATACCAGGCAAGCACCAGACCGACGACCGAACTTTGCAGCACCATGCGCATGGCATGGCGGCGCTCGACGTGGCCGCGCTCGTGCGCCAGCACGGCGACGATCTCGTTGTCGTCTTTGGCCAGTTCGACCAGTTCGTCCAGCATCACGATGGTGCCGTCCGGCAGGGCGAAGGCGTTCGCCCCGATCTTCGGCGAACTGCGAAAGACTATGTGATATTGCATCTGAGGATCGACGGGCGGCTTGAGCCGTGCGAAAGCATCGCTCAGTTCCTGCTGGCGCGCCGCATCCAGCTTGCTCGGATCGAGCAGGGAACGGTCCAGCATTTCCAGGGTGGAGTCGCCCATCTTCTGCAGCACCGCGCCCGGCACGCGCATGGCGACGGCTTCCGCTCCCCATGGCAACAGGTAACGGTACGCCCCGGCAAAGGCAACCACGACCAGCACCACCGCCGCGAGCGCCCATGCCATGCTGTGCTGCAAACCATCCAGCCAGTTCCGGCGCACACCGGCCTGCACCAGCAAGCTGGCTAATCCGGCCTGGTCATTCACTTCGCAATGCCCGCCGCCGGCAAAGGTGAGCAGGCGCGGCGTATTGCCCAGACGTTCGGAGACATGCACTTCATGCAAGGGCCAGCGCGTCTCCCAGGCGCTGCCGCGCAACAGCAGATCGCTGCCGTCGATGGACAGCAGCACCGCCTTGTTCGCGGCGCTCTGCCCGTCGTAATAAGCGGCGGCTACCTGAACGGATGCGTCAGAAGGAAATGTCGACATCGAACATCTCTGCCGTCTCTTCGCCTGCGGCAGTCGCCTGCTGTTGCTGGTCCGCAATGAACCCGGACATGTCGCCGTGGACCGTCAACCCCATTGATTCCAGCTTCAGGCGCAGCATGCGTATGTCCGCGAACGGCTTGAACAATCCGAGGGTCAGCACGACGCCGATGAAGTTGGTCACGCGCAGCCACAACAGGCGGCGCGCAGATACGTTGCTGAAGAAACGATGCGCCCCCAGTTCGGTGTTGCCCCACACCAGGTTCTGCATGTAGGCGATGAACAGGCTGCTCACGATCAGCACGGATGCGACCATGACGAACATGATGACCGGGCCGGCGGCCGCAAAGCCGGTGGCGAGGCCCTGAATGCCGGGACCCATGCCCGATACCATTGCCATTGCGACGAGCAGCAGCACGGTACCGGCCATCGCTGCCAGCGCAGAGAGGTACAGCAGATAGAAACCTTTCGCCGTCGCGCCGAACCTGAGTGCAGAGCTTCCGAACCGGCCGTTATCGAACTGGTAATGCTTGAAGCGCTGGTGCGCCAACGGCGCCAGCAGGTAAAGCGTGAACACGGCCATTAGCGGATAGAGCAGGAAAGCCCGGTAGGCACCGCCTGTGCTTCCGGCAAAACCGAAGCGCAGGCCGCGATAGCTGCTGTTATAGAGCTTGAAACGCAACGAACGCATCAGCAGCCAGGGCATTGCCAGCGCGAGCAACAGGCCGATCACCAGCCCGAGAATGGGATTGAATTTGAGCGTGACGTTGTAAAGCACCAGCAGCCCGAGCGCGATGGCGCGGCCTTTCAGGATGGCGATGGGCGTGCCGTGATAATCGAAACTTGCGTCGGCCAGGCGAGTGTTGCGATAGAAATACTGCAAGCGCCTGACCTTGGCCCATGCGCTGTAAATGCCCAGCGTCAGGATGGTCAGCAACACATTGACGATCCATATCCGGAAATATTCCCAGCCCTTTCCGGTGAATTCAAAATGCTGGTTTTGCCGCACTAACTGCCCTTGCATGGTTACCCTTTCGATGAATTGATGTTATTTGGGTCTCGCATACCACTCCTCCCGGAGAGGTCGAACTGTAGCAGTCCGAAGTACTGGCAGCAATAAAAAAGGGCAGCTTGCGCTGCCCTTCTTCATGCTGTCACGATGTCAACGATCAATCGTAGTCGCGGTTGGGGAAGTTCGGGATATCCACGGTGTCTTCGTCGAAGATTCCTTCTTCCGCCTTGGTGTGGCAGGCATTGCAGTAGCTCTGCGACTTCACGTCCTTGTTGCCCTTGATCATCTTCTCGGGGATGTCGTGGTGTTTGCGCTTGATGTAACGCACCTCGGTGATGCGCAACGGCGCATCACCGTCCTCGGTCGCCTTGGCTATCTTGCGCGAGCGCTTGTAAAAGGACTTCTCCGCTGCATTCGCCATCGTGTAGTCGTAGATGTCCTTCAGCGTTTCCTTATCCAGCGAAGCGTCCTCGCCGAAATGGTCGGCCAGCGCCTTCTCGTCCAGCAGCTTCGCCCAGGATTTGCTGGGCAACAGGCCCGGCTGATAGGCGAAGTGGCAGGAGCCGCACTCGTCCTTGTAGGTCTTGTTGTCGACCGGCTTCACTTCCTTCTGCCGCGAAAAATTGACCAGCCACAGCCAGAAATTCTCTTCCGCCAATGCGGAGCCGCTGCTCACCAGCAGGGCCACGGCCAGCAGTGCTGCTTTGTAATTAGTTTGCATCTTCATTTCTCCAAATCGTTATTTGCTGAGCAGATACTTCAGAAAATCGCCTTTTTCCTGAGCGGTGCATTCGCGCGCCAGAACATCGTTGCAGTTGCGCTTGAACCATTTCTCGATCTTCTTGGCATCGGTGAAACGTTCCTTGTTGGCGCTGGGAGCCATCGGCTGGATGACCTTGCCGGTCTTGTGATGCTTGCCTTCTTTGCCCAGATCTTTGCCATGGCAGGTGGAGCAGGACATCATCTCGCCTTCTTCGCCCTTATTCTCTTTCGCCCACGCCTTGCCGCCGCGCTCGGCATCGAAACCTGCTGCGCCTTCGGACTTGTAGCGCGCGAACAATTCATCGGTTGCCGGAGTCGCCAGTGCCACGGGAGCAGCGATCAGCAGACACACCATCATCAGTATCTTGTGAAATCTCATCTCAGTAGTCTCCATTACCAGGTGATCTTGATCGCCGCAGCCATCATCACCGCACCGGCGATGGCCTTGCCCGCGTGGCCGTTGCTGTTGTAGGGATCGGCCGCCTTCGATACCGCATACGCCATGGTCAGCATACCCGCCGTACCCAGCAGGGCATGCAGGTTGTCCGGGTCGGTGAGGCCGTCTTCCAGGTGGAAGTCGTCCCAATGCGCGATCAGACCGGTCACCACGGCGGCGCCCGCCATGGCAACGGTGGCACGTGCCAGCTTGGCGTGGGTGCCGTTGGTGTCGCGCGGTTGCTGCACACAGCCCGCGGTTTCGCACTCGTTGTCCTCGGGGGCGGCCATTGCAGTCAGACCCGCGAAAACGATGGTTCCCAGACCGAGATACTTGTGCGCGTTGCTGCCGGAAAACGTGGCGGGCTCGAACCCGGATTTCTTGATTTCCGGTGCGGCACTACCCGATGTTTTCACCGAGGTGCCCACCGCATCGTTCGCTGCCAGCTTGAAGGACTCATAGTCTTTGACATATGCACTGGATGTCATGGGCAGGTCGAATGCCGCATCCTGCGCGTATGCCGTTCCGGATAGCGCCGCCACACACGCGGCAGCGCTCATGAACTTAATGCCTCTCATTGATTGCTCCTCAATTTTCATTTTGCTTAGTTGAAATAGGTGGCGTGTTCGTTTTTTTCTTCCCGGTGAGCATCGCCCTCACAAGGTTTTCTTTGTGCTGGATACTGCCGACTGCCACCCCCAGGATGTGCAGCGCGACCAGTGCCAGACCAACGATAGGAAGAAACTCGTGTATGCCGCGGAACGCGTAGCTGGCCTCGTCGCTCACGCGGTTCGCCAGAAACAGCAGCGGCCCTTCATAGTCGATCGCCGCCAACGTGAGCAGGCCCGACAAAAAGATCAGGATCAGCAATACCAGCATGGCGAACACCATCAGCGCGCCTGCCGGGTTATGCCCGTAATAATGTTTTGGATGCCCCGTGAACATGGAGCGGAAATATTCGAGCGTCTCGGCGGGAGAAAAGAAGAAGGACCGGAAGCGTGCGTATTCGCTGCCGTGCAAACCCCAATACAGCCGCAACGCCAGCATCACGCAAAGCAGGTATCCGACCCATACATGGAGGGTGGAGGCATGCAACTCGCCGGAAATGAATGCCGTCGCGAAACCCGCCGCCAATGTCCAATGGAATACGCGAATGAAGCGGTCCCACACCTTCACGCTTTCCGCGCCCTGCACGATTCTGTCGTTCTCTTGCTGCATGCGATATAAATTGGTTTACTTGATTGAACGGAATACCCGAAATACACGCGCTCACGCACCGCCGCTGTCGCCTTGACTGACAGCGCGCCATCCGACTACGGCAGATTGAATTAGTTCGATTGGATCAGCAGATTTCTTGCGGGACCTGCGCGAAGCAGGCGCGAATTCTATCTCATAACTTCCATTTTCAATGTCAAATTTGCGTTAAAAACGAGCCCCCGCGGGATCGCGCGTGATGCTTGCCGCAAGCCTGGAACAGGACTAGTCTAGCTCCACGTCACCACCCTGAAAGGAGGTGTGCCATGACCACCCGCCCCCGCCCCGATACCGTGGCCGAGAAGACCCCTTGCGACGTCTGCCACAAGGAGATCCCGCTCTCCGAAGCCATGCGCTTCGAAACCGAGGACTATGTGGCGCATTTCTGCGGACTGGAATGCTTCTCGACATGGAAAGATCGCAGAACAGCTGACCCGCGACAGGAAAAGAAGAAGCGCTGAGCCGAGCTGGCTCAGCTCTGCGCTGCAACAGGCCGCCAAACCAGGCCGACCGCAGCGATCACGCAGAAGGCCGCCCCCGCATAAAAGGTGAACGAAGCGCCGAGGCGATCCCACAACAACCCCGCCAGCACGCTGGCAAACAGCATCGCCAATCCGCTTATCAGATTGAAGAAACC
>DATDDB010000144.1:0-7334 GCA_036524005.1 Gallionellaceae bacterium
ATGCTGGGGGCGGCGCTGCTGGCAGGCGCATAGCGTCCGATGGCGTTCGATCGCGACTGTCCGCTTTTGGACTTTCGGCAAAGGGGGTTGATAGGCAGCAGTGTGCCCATTGCTGCCCCAAAGTCGTGTTAACACGCTGTCCGAAAGCGGCCGGTTGTACTCGACGAGAATTTACCTAGACCGGACACACACTTCCACCACAGCGCGAAGCCGGCTTTATGTTACGAGGCATCCCTCACGATTGCGGTGAAGTACCATCACAACAAACTTTTATCCAGGTCAAGCGGTAGATGTGTGGCGGACGAAATTGCGCGGGCCAGATCGCCAACCCAACTCGCGTCGCACATGAGATCAATGCCGTCATAGGTCGGATCTATCAGCGCCATCGATTCAGTAGCTGTCGCCACAACTACGGTTCGACCAAGCGATCGCTCAAGAGCGACACCCCTCTTAAACCAAAACAATGAAACATATCCACGACACGATCTAAATGCCTCAATAGGGTAGTTCGACCAACCGAACATGGCCTTATTACGGATAACCGCCTGCTGAGTTGAAAATCGCGCAATTAACTTTCCGCGTCGCCACACATGCAGTTCCTCGCCCACCGTAGCCCATACATGACGAGCCTTCGTTGAATACATCGCGTCACAAGAGCCGACTGCAACTTGTGAACTGGCACAGAGGCGAGAAAGCAGTTCTGTGTGACCAGCGGGGGTGAGCCAAACATCGACAGCCTTCCACAAATATGGCCCGAGGCAGGAGAAGACAAGGAATCGTTCCGCTTTCTGCGGGTTTGGGCTGTATTGACCTACCACGACGACAAAACGCTGATGAGGCTTGGGCCGAAGTTGTTTCAGCACTGTGTCTGCGTCGCTGGGCGATTCGTCATTGGAAGCTAAGATCACGGCTGCTTAAAGAGAATAGTTATTTAAAGGCTGATTTCATTGTGGCGCCCTCAATTCTATCTGTCCACATATGCATGAATAATACGGACATAGCGAATGTTTCTCTGGCAGCGGAACCATCCTCATTCGGTGCAGCAAAGCGGACGCTCACGAACTTCCGTTCCTGGGACCGTCCCGCCATTCCCCGTCGTCCGCTTTCATGCGGTCCTAATAAGGCCGGAGTTGCTGCGTTTCACTTCTTGCTGCCGGTCAGCATTCTGCCGACCTGGATTTCCGCCTCGATCCAATATCCTTCCGCGTTGCCGGCGAAGCCGTTTTTCTCGGCGAGGAAATAGGCCGCTTCCTGCACCATGCGGTAGCGTTGTTCCGGTGTAGGGGCTGATGCAGTTGCGGATTTGGCGGAAGGCTTTGCAGGGGCTGACCTGGTGGTCGCGGCGCTCGGTGAGGCTTTTTTCAAAGCTGCGGGCTTGCTGGCTGGTTTTGCGGCAGGTTTGGCGGTTGCGGGCTTCTTTGCGGCGGGCGCTTTGGAAGTCTTGGTGTTGCTTGCTTTTTTTGCGGTGGATGCAGACTTCAGTGGGGCCGGTTTCTTTGCGGATGCGGCGGTGCGGGTACTGGATATAGCCATGATATTTTCCTCTCCGAAAATTACATCAGCTCAATGTTCCCTTTGGATGATTCTTAACTAACCGGTTAATACTACACTCTTTTTGCTCCTGTGTGTCATCTTGGTGCCTATAAACTGAGCAGCCCGCCGTTGATGCCCGGCGCGCCCTCCAGCCGCGAGACCATGGGCAACAGGTTGAGCCCGGTTTGTTCCTTCAAGGCAGCGGCCTGCTCGCGCAGGTCGTCCAGCGCCATGCTTATTGGGTATCCCGCTGCGCCCAGTACGATGACATTGCCGCTTTCGCAGGGCGGAATGGGCAATGTGCGCCCGTCAAAGGCGGTGCGGATGCGCTCCAGGTTGCCCTTGTAGTCGCGGCCGCGGCTGAGCAGGTTGATGGCGATGATGCCATTGCTGTTCAGCCGGGCGCGGCAGTTCTGGTAAAAGGGCAGGGTGTTGAGCGGGCCGGAGCGCGCCTGGGCGTCGAAACCGTCCACCAGGATCAGGTCGTACTGCTTTTCGCTGCTCATGACGAATTCCGCGCCGTCGCCGATCACGATATTGAGCCGCAGGGGGTCTTCCGGCAGCTTGAAGAATTGCCTGGCAGCGGCGACCACGCCGGGCTCGATTTCCACCACCGTGAGCCTGGCCAGCGGGTAGTGGCGATACAGGAATTTGGTGAGCGAGGCCGCACCCAGGCCGATGAGCAGCACCTTGCGCGGAAAGCGCGAGTCATCGCGCAGCAGCAGGCTCGCCATCATCTCGCGGGTGTATTCCAGTTCCAGGTGCCAGGGCCGGGCGATGCGCATCGCGCCCTGCACCCATTCGGATCCGAAGTGCAGCGTGCGCACTCCCGCTTCTTCGCGGACGTTTATACGTAGCGACATAAATTCACTGCGCGAACTGGCATTTTGCAGATCCCTAGGCGTAGCGGCGGCGGTAGGCCGTTACCACCGCATCGGATACGCGGCGCGCCAGCGCAAGCAGCAATTCGGTCAGCACCAGGATGATGGCGGCAGTGGCTGCCCCAGCCAGCAGCGCATCCTGAGTGAGCGGTACGGAATAGGTATATTGGGCCAGTGTTTCGTCGATCAGTTCACGGTCGCCTTTCATCAGGATACGCACCACCTGCACCGGCAGGCTGGCTTGCAGCATGGCCAGATCCGACTCGAAACGCAGCTTGCGTTTGATCATTTCGGCGATGGCAACCCCTTCGTCCTGGAAAGCCTTTTCGTTGCTCCTGCGATGCAACTCGATCAGTTGGTCCAGGCTGCCGCCGGTGAATTTGTTCGCGATTTCCTGGTAGGGCTTGAGGTTGGCGGTGACTTCGCGCAGATGGGCATCTATCCGTTTCTGATACTGGTCGACGAGATTGGGGAGCTGTATTCCCGCCAGCAAGGCCACGCAGGCGATGACGATGAGCAGGTAGCGGTAGAGGAAGTCCATCATGATGGGGCAAAAGTTCGGTAGGTAATAAAGGTTAAAGCAGTTTGGGGAGTTTGGCTACCTTGTCCATTGGTTCAGCAGCCAGCGCGCCCACTCCGTGACCTCGCTCGCCGTCATGCCGAGCGTAACGCCTTCTGCCGCCAGCGCATCGCCCGCCGCGCCGTGCAGGTGCACGGCCAGCAGCAGGGCCTGGTCAGCATCCAGCCCTTGTGCGATGAAGGCGGCGATCATGCCGCTGAGCACGTCGCCCATGCCGGGCGCGCTCATGCCGGGATTGCCGGTGTGGTTGATGAAAACCCCGCCGTTCCGGGTGATGCACACGGAGTCTGCGCCCTTGAGCGCCACGGCGCAATGCAGCTTTTCCGCCAACAGCCGGGCGGCACGGATTCGATCTGCCTGGACTTCCTCCGTGCCGCACCCAAGCAGGCGCGCCGCCTCGCCGGGGTGGGGGGTGATGACGGTATCCGTCTTGCGCGCGCGCAGGTCGTCCTGCAAATCGGCATGCCGTGCGAGCAGGTTGAGCGCATCGGCATCCAGCACCAGCGGCGCGCGGGCGCGCAGCGCGTCGAGCAAAAGCTTTTGCGCGGAGATGGAGCTTCCCATGCCGCAGCCCAGTGCATAGACAGTGGCGCCAGGAATCTCGGAAAAGGCATGGACACTGTGCACCATCAACTCAGGCTGGACCGGGTCAACGACGGGTGCACGTTCTGCCAGCAGGCCGACATGCACAGAGCCTGCACCCAGCTTGAGCGCTGCGCGCCCAGCCAGCAGCGCGGCGCCCACCATGCCGGAAGCCCCGCCTATGACGGCCACCGAGCCGAACATGCCTTTGTGGCTGTCGCGCGGGCGCGGCTTGAGGAAGGCGGCAACCTCTATTTGGGAGATCGCCCGTTCCCGGGCGGATGTGGGCCTGTTTTTGCTCATGGCATTATGGGCTGAATTTATTGGGAAAACTGGCGCGATACGGGTAGTACCGGTATAATCTGGCGCCATTATCTTATAACTTATAACACGCCGCAGCGTTCATGGGACCAGTTTTCGTCGGCAAACCAGCACTTTCCGCCTTCCGGCTGGAAAAGTTGCGCATCGCGCTCAAGGAAGCGGCACCCGGTGTCCAGCTGTTGGATACCCGCCACTGGTATTTTGTCGAATTGCGCGAGCCGCTTTCCGCGGCCGACGCTGCATTGCTGGGGCGCCTGCTCGGGCTGGATGCGGGGGCTGGCGAGCCGGATCAGGCGGGCAAGCTACAGCGCATGCTTGTGGTGCCGCGTCTTGGCACTATCTCGCCGTGGTCGTCCAAGGCCACCGACATAGCGCAGCATTGCGCGCTGCCGCAGGTGCAGCGCATCGAGCGCGGCGTGATGTATTACCTCGCTGGCAAACACGGCAAGGCGCTGGCCGAAGCGGAGCGCCGTGCCGCGCTGCCGCTGCTGCACGACCGCATGACCGAATCGGTGCTGGACGACCTGGACGGGGCGGCTGACAGGATTTTCCGGCACGGCACGCCGCAGCCGCTCGCGAGCGTGGACATACTCAAGGGCGGAAAATCCGCGCTGGAAGCGGCCAACCGCGAAATGGGGCTGGCGCTTTCCCCCGATGAAGTGGATTATCTGGTCGAGAACTTCCAGAAGCTCAGGCGCAACCCGACCGATGTGGAGCTGATGATGTTCGCGCAGGCGAACTCGGAACATTGCCGCCACAAGATATTCAATGCCGACTGGGTGATAGACGGCGAGAAACAGTCCATGTCGCTGTTCGGCATGATACGCAACACCCACCGGCAAAACCCGCATGGCACCATCGTCGCCTATTCCGACAACTCCTCGGTGATCGAGGGGGCGAACATCGCGCGCTTCTACCCGCGCGCCGATGGCAGCTATGCCTACAGCGAGGAGCTGACCCACACCCTGATGAAGGTGGAAACGCACAACCACCCCACCGCCATCGCCCCTTTCGCAGGCGCGGCCACTGGCGCGGGCGGCGAGATACGCGATGAGGGCGCGACCGGTTCCGGCTCCAAGCCCAAGGCGGGGCTGACCGGGTTTTCCGTTTCCAATCTGCATATCCCGGAATTCGGCCAGCCATGGGAACAAAACCCCTACGGCAAGCCAGGGCGCATCGCCTCGGCGCTGCAAATCATGCTCGACGGCCCCATTGGCGGCGCGGCGTTCAACAACGAATTCGGCCGCCCCAACCTGGCGGGCTACTTCCGTACCTTTGAACAGCAGGTCAAAGGCGAAGTGCGCGGTTACCACAAGCCCATCATGCTGGCGGGGGGGCTGGGCAACATCAAAGCGGAACACACGCACAAGCATGCGCTGCCCGAGGGGGCACTGCTGATCCAGCTGGGCGGCCCCGGCATGCTGATAGGCCTGGGCGGGGGCGCTGCCTCCAGCATGGACACCGGCGCCAATGCGGAAAACCTCGATTTCGACTCGGTGCAGCGCGGCAACCCCGAGATGCAGCGCAGAGCACAGGAAGTGATAGACCGCTGCTGGCAGATGGGCGGGAACAACCCCATCCTTTCTATCCACGACGTGGGCGCGGGCGGCATATCCAACGCGCTGCCGGAGCTGGTGCATGGCGGCGGCAAGGGCGGCTTTTTCGAGCTGCGCGCGGTCCCGAACGAGGAGCGCGGCATGTCGCCGATGCAGATCTGGAGCAACGAGGCGCAGGAGCGCTATGTGCTGGCAATCCCGCAGGAGCGCCTGGCGGAATTCAAGGCGTTGTGCGAGCGCGAGCGCTGCCCGTTTGCCGTCATCGGGCGTGCCACCCAGGACGACCAGATCGTGGTGCATGATCGCGAATTCAACAACAATGCGGTGGACATGCCGCTGCCCGTGTTGCTCGGCAAACCGCCGAAAATGACGCGCAATGTGAAGCGCGAAAAGGTAAAACTGCAGGAGTTCGATGTGTCCGGCATTCCGCTGGAAGAGGCCATCGTTCGCGTGCTGCGCTGCCCAACGGTGGCGAACAAGACTTTCCTCATCAGCATCGGCGACCGTACCGTGGGCGGCATGACCGCACGCGACCAGATGGTGGGCCCGTGGCAAGTGCCGGTGGCCGATGCCGCGGTGACGCTGATGGGCTTCAATACCAATCAGGGCGAGGCTTTTGCCATCGGCGAGCGCACTCCGCTGGCCGTGCTCAACGCCCCGGCTTCAGCGCGCATGGCGGTGGGCGAGGCCATCACCAACATCTCCGGCACGCGCATCGAAAAAATCGGCGACATCAAGCTCTCAGCCAACTGGATGGCCGCGGCCGGGCACCATGGCGAGGATGCGGCGCTGTTCGATGCCGTGCGTGCCGTGGGCATGGAGATGTGCCCGGAACTGGGCATCAGCATCCCGGTGGGCAAGGACTCCATGTCCATGAAGACCAGCTGGGCCGAAGGCTCGGGCAAGGGCGGCGGCAAACGCAAGGAGGTGACCGCACCCCTGTCGCTGATCGTCTCTGCTTTTGCACCCTGCTCCGACGTGCGCAAGACGCTCACCCCGCAGCTCACGGCCGATCTTGATACAGTCATCCTGCTGATAGACCTGGGCCTGGGCAAGGACAGGCTGGGCGGCTCGGTGCTGGCGCAGGTGTACAACCAGGTTGGCAGTGCCGCGCCCGATGCGGACGACCCGCGCCGCCTGAAAACATTCTTCGACCTGATTCAGCGCTTCAATGCCGAGGGCAAGCTGCTGGCCTACCATGACCGTTCCGACGGTGGCCTGTTCGTCGCGTTGTGCGAAATGGCGTTTGCCTCGCACATCGGGCTGAATATCGATCTGGACGAGACCAGCCGCAACAGCTTGCGCGCCCTGTTCAGCGAAGAACTCGGTGCGCTGGTGCAGGTGCGCAAGGCCGACCTGCCAACATTGCTGGAGCAATGCTATGAAGCGGGCATGGTGGAAGTCCATCCGGTGGCGCGGCTGAACACTCGCGGCGAAATCGTCATCAGGCGGCACGGCAAGGAGATCTATCGCGAAAACGCGGTGACGCTGCAGCGCGTCTGGTCGGAGACCAGCTATCACATGCAAAAGCTGCGCGACAATCCGGCCTGTGCCCAGCAGGAGTTCGACCACATCCTGGATGCGCGCGATCCTGGCCTGCACGCCAAGCTGACCTACGATCCCGAACAAAACCCGGTCGCGCCAGCCATCCTGAAATCGCGCCCCAAGATCGCCATCCTGCGCGAGCAGGGGGTGAACGGCCAGGTGGAGATGGCTGCCGCGTTCGATCGCGCCGGATTCCAGGCGGTGGACGTGCACATGAGCGATATCATTTCCGGGCGCGTCAAGCTCACCGGATTCAAGGGCGTGGCCGCTTGCGGCGGCTTCTCCTATGGCGACGTACTGGGTGCGGGTGAAGGCTGGGCCAAGTCCATCCTGTTC
>DATDDB010000145.1:0-14844 GCA_036524005.1 Gallionellaceae bacterium
AGCGGGCGAGGGCCTCGCGGCGCGGCACGATGTCGATGTAGAGCCCGCCGGTGTTGCGCTCGTAGAACACCGAGCGCGTCCCGGGGATGGGGGCGAGGACCTTCTCGAGGCCGACGCCGACCTGCTCGATCTCGTCGAGGCTCTTGCCGAGCACCTTCACGCCGACCGGGGTGCGGACGCCGGTCGAGAGCATGTCGACGCGGGCCTTGATCGGCATGGTGTAGGCGTTCGTCCAGCCGGGGAACTGCATGGCGCGGTTCATCTCGGCCGTGAGCTCGTCCCAGGTGATCCGGGTGCGGTCGGGCGCGAACAAGCCGGGGGAATCCTGATTCCGAAGAGCAATGGTTTGCTTTACCCTCACCGAAACAAGTTTTTAACCGACTGCACAAAGGACTAATCATGAAACTGCAAATCGTATTGCCCGCCATCCTGGCATTATTCGCTCTAGGCACGGGCATCGCTCAGGCCGAACCGAAAAACGGTTTCGGGTTGAACGCAGGGCTCATTACCCAGCAAATGACCTCCCCTGCCGGCAACTACCAGAGCAACGGCGTGAGCCTTGGCGTGGACTACCAGTTCGCGCTCTCCGACAGTCTTTCCCTCAACCCCTTCCTCATGTCGTCCGGCGAAAACGCCTCGGGAACGGTGACCCCCGGCTCGACCGCGGCACACGGCATCGTCGGCCTGCAGCTCAGGTACTGGATCAACAACGCCTTCATCGGCGCCCACCTGGCGAGCTACTCCGAGGTGCTTTCCCTCAAGAATGGCAATGTCACCACCAGCACCTCGGTCTCCGGCGGCGGCCTGGGGCTGGTCGCCGGCTGGGAGCATCCTAATAGTGGGCTGTTTGTCTTGGGGCAGCTGGATTCGGCCAACCTGAAATACCCCACAACAACCAACAAGCTGTCGGGCTTTCGCCTGAGCATCGGCTACCGCTGGAAGTAATCCGGGGTCTGCACAAACGCCAACGGGCAGCGCGTGAGCGCTGCCCGTTTTGTTTTTCCGGGACGCTTATTGTTTTCTGAACAGCGCCGACTGTGCATGCGCCTGCAGGCCTTCGCCGAAGGCCAGCTCGGCTGCGATCGCGCCCAGCTTTTGCGCGCCCTGGGCTGAAACCTGGATCAGGCTGCTGCGTTTCTGGAAATCGTACACGCCCAAGGGTGAAGAGAAACGCGCCGTTCCCGAGGTGGGCAGGACATGGTTGGGGCCGGCGCAATAATCGCCCAGCGATTCCGAGGTGTAGCGCCCCATGAAGATCGCCCCGGCGTGCTTGATCTTGGGCAGCCAGGCCTGCGGGTTCTCCACGGACAGCTCCAGGTGCTCGGGTGCGATGCGGTTGCCGATGGTGCAGGCTTCGTCCATGTCCGCCACGGTGATCAATGCGCCGCGGTTTTCCAGCGCGGTCTTGATGATCTCGCGGCGCGGCATCTGCTCCAGCTGCCGGGTGGCGCTGGCCGCCACGGCCGCGGCGAAAGCGGCATCCGGCGTGACCAGAATGGCCTGCGCCAGCTCGTCGTGCTCGGCCTGGGAGAACAGATCCATGGCAATCCAGTCCGGGTCGGTCTTGCCGTCGCAGATCACCAGTATCTCGGAGGGCCCTGCCACCATGTCGATGCCGCACACGCCGAACACGCGGCGCTTGGCCGAGGCCACGTAGGCATTGCCGGGGCCGACGATCTTGTCCACGCGCGGAATGGTGGCGGTGCCATAGGCCAGCGCCGCCACCGCCTGCGCGCCGCCGACGGTGAACACGCGGGTGACGCCGGACAAATAGGCTGCGGCCAGCACCAGCTGGTTCTTCACGCCGTCCGGCGTGGGCACCACCATGATGAGTTCGGACACTCCCGCCACCTTGGCGGGCAATGCGTTCATCAGCACCGACGAGGGGTAGGCAGCCTTGCCGCCCGGCACATACAGGCCCACGCGATCCAGCGCCGTGACCTGCTGGCCGAGCAGCGTGCCGTCCGCCTCGGTGTAGCTCCAGGACTCCATGCGCTGCTTTTCGTGATAAGCGGTGACGCGCTGCGCGGCCTGCTGCAGCGCGTTTTTCTGCGCGGGAGGCAGGCCCTCGAATGCGGCGCGCAATTCGGACTGCGGCAATTCGAGCGCAGCGGCTCCGCTCACCTCCAGGCGGTCGAAGCGCCGGGTGTATTCGAGCAGCGCGGCATCGCCGCGTTTTTTAACGTCGGCCAGGATGGCGGCGACCGTCGCCTCGATCTTGTCGTCGGCGGTCGCCTCGAACGCCAGCAGCGCATCGAGCTGCGCATTGAAATCGGGTTGTTGAGTGGAGAGCTGCTTGATCTTCATTGCCATCCTTGCATCTATTCTTTGATTGCACCGGCGAAGGCATCCAGCATCGGCTGGATTATCTCGCGCTTGAGCTTCAGCGCCGCCTGGTTCACCACCAGCCGCGACGAAATGTCGGCGACATGCTCCACCGCCTTGAGGTTGTTCGCCTTCAGCGTGCCACCGCTGCTGACCAGGTCCACGATCGCATCCGACAGCCCCACCAGCGGCGCCAGCTCCATGGAGCCATACAGCTTGATCAGGTCCACATGCACGCCCTTGGCGGCAAAATGCTCACGCGCGGCCTGCAAATACTTGGTCGCCACGCGCAGGCGCGCGCCCTGCTTCACCGCCGAGTCGTAATCGAAACCGTTGGGCACCGCCACCATCATGCGGCAGCGCGCGATGTTCAGATCCAGCGGCTGGTACAGCCCGGTGCCGCCGTGCTCGTTCAGCACGTCCTTGCCCGCCACCCCCATGTCCGCCGCGCCGTATTGCACATAGGTCGGCACATCGGACGCGCGCACGATGATCAGCCGCACATCGGCGCGGTTGGTGGGCAATATCAGCTTGCGCGAGGATTCCGGGTCTTCGCTCGGCACGATGCCCGCCGCCGCCAGCAGCGGCAGGGTTTCCTCGAATATGCGACCCTTGGACAGGGCGATGGTGATGGTCATTGGTGGGGCTGGTTTTCTTTAAAGGGGTATTTTACCGTTAAATGGGAACTTGGAGAAATTGGGGTTGGGGTGTGGGTCGGCTCCCTCTCCCGCGAGGGGAGAGGGGCTTTCTGAAGGTTCGGCTGTCCTCGTGGATTGGCGCGGGGGGCGGCCCCGCATGCCGATTACTTTCTTTACTCGTGTAAAGAAAGTAATCAAAGAAAACACGCCCTGCCGCGCCAGCCTACGGCTTCCTTCGGCTGGGCGAATCCATCGGGGGCTGCGCAACTCGCCCTGGCGGGCCACACAAACCATGGCCCGCTGCGGAGCTCGAACAGTGCTCGCCCAAACCTCCCGATGGATTCACCCGCCTTCAGTGGCGCAGAAGGGGACGGTGGCCTTGTGTGCGCTTCGCGCACGCTGCTTGTGTTTGATGCCCGCGTAGCATACGCTACGCGGGCATCAGCATCCTGCGCAAAGCCCGTTGGTTATTGCGCACTACTCGTGCTGCGTAGCCTTAAGATTGCGCATAAGCCCATCTATGAGATTGGGCAATGTCCGACATAAATTGGTACGCTCTTCAATCTCTTTCTTGTAGCCGGGCAGTTTAGCCATATCAAAACTTCCACCTACAAATAACGTGCCAATTTCCCCGAGCGACATGCGCGACGCCAAGGCCATCATGCTGGGATGGCTAAATTGGTGATATTTATCCCTGGCCTTCATTAATTCTTGAGCCCCTACTATGCTTATATTTAGGGCATCACAATTCTTACAGAGTTGGCGAGGCGCCTTGTTTGAGTTTACTCGCTCATCTTCGTTTTTTACACTCTCCCAGTACTTAATCATGATCGCCGGCTTCTTCTTGTTTGTATCTGGAACAAGAATCAATTTGCGCGAGGAACAAAGTATGGCAACTGCGACGCCTTCAATTGCTTGCCTCATCAAATTCCCAGACGCCATAAGCTTCCCTGTAACCAGCAACTTCATTGACGTTAGCAAATCATCAAATATCCCATGAACAAATCCCGCTACAAAGGCAGCTTGTTCGTCGTTTTCTGTTAAAGCATCAAGCTGGGGAAACTTACCAAATGAATCGGCCAAAGCTTTTCCAAACTCCAATATTTCCGCCGCACAATGACTCGAGAATTCGTCCTTAACCCATCGATCATCGTCGAAAATTTCCTTAACAACACTCTCTGGGTTCTTTAGGTCAATTTTGGGTAGGCTTACCATGTTTTATCTCAATTCACTTTTGGCGCATTATCCATTTGGCATAGTTCGCATTATGTGGAACGCATTGCGCCGGATGTTTGCCCGCGTAGCGTAAGCTACGCGGGCCACAAAAACAATAAGTGTGAGCAAAGCGAACACAAGACCCAATTCCCCTTCTGCGCCACTGAAGGTTGGGTGAATCCAGAGGGGGATTTAGGCGAGCACTGTTCGAGCTCCGCAGCGGGGCGCGGGGTGTGCGCCCCGCCAGGGCGAGTTGCGCAGCCCCCGATGGATGCATCCACCCGAAGGCAGCCGCAGGCTGGCGCAGCAGGGCGGATTTTCTTTGCCTACTTTCTTTGGCCGCACAAAGAAAGTAGGCAGCATGCCGGGCTGCCCCCGGCGAAGTGGGTTTTGTTTTGGTTGAAATAGTCTGGCTACGCCCGACTATTTCAACCGCCGAATATTTTCGCCGAGTTGCGAGAGCTTGCTCTCGATATGCTCATACCCGCGATCCAGGTGATAGATACGGTCGATGACCGTCTCCCCCTGCGCCACCAGCCCCGCAATCACCAGACAAGCCGATGCCCGCAAATCGGTGGCCATGACAGTGGCGCCTTCAAGGCGCTCCACCCCGCGCACCATGCAGGTGTTGCCTTCGACGTCGATCTGGGCGCCCAGGCGGATGAGTTCCTGCACGTGCATGAAGCGGTTCTCGAAGATGGTTTCCACCACCATGGCGCTGCCTTCGGCCACGGCGTTGAGCGCCATGAATTGCGCCTGCATGTCGGTGGGGAAGGCAGGGTACGGGGCGGTGCGCACGTTCACGGCCTTGGGGCGGCCGTTCATCTCCAGATGGATGCGGTCGCCTTCGATGCTGATCTTCGCGCCCGCTTCGCTGAGCTTTTCCAGCACGGTCTCGAAGATGTCGGCGCGCGCGCCGGTAAGCGTAATGCTGCCGCCGGTGGCGGCGGCGGCCACCAGGAAGGTGCCGCCCTCGATGCGGTCCGGCATGATGCGGTGCGCCGCACCATGTAGTTTTTCAACTCCAATAATCGTTATCGTGTCGGTGCCGTCGCCGGAAATCTTTGCGCCCATGGCGCGCAGGCAGTTGGCGAGGTCCACCACTTCGGGTTCGCGCGCGGCGTTTTCCAGCACGGTGGTGCCATCGGCCAGCGTGGCGGCCATCATCAGGTTTTCCGTGCCGGTGACGCTGACGATGTCGAAGAAGATGCGCGCGCCCCGGAGGCGTCCATTACTGCGGCCATTGCCCCCATTCCTGGGGACTTTGGCATGGATGTACCCGTGCTCGATGTGTATCTCCGCGCCCATCGCCTGCAGGCCCTTGATATGCAAGTCCACCGGACGCGAGCCGATGGCGCAGCCGCCAGGCAGCGATACGCGCGCCTCGCCAAAACGGGCCGCCAGCGGCCCCAGCACCAGCACGGCGGCGCGCATGGTCTTCACCATGTCGTACGGCGCCTCCCATTTGGTGACCTGGTCGCCCTTGAATATCATCTCGCCCGTGGCAGTCGTGGCCTTGATGCCCATCTGCTCGAGCAGCTTGCGCATGGTCACCACGTCGTGCAGGTCGGGCATGTTGGTCAGGTGCAGTTCGTCCGCGGTCAGCAGGCCCGCGCACATGATGGGGAGCGCCGCGTTCTTTGCGCCCGAAACGCGCACTTCTCCGCGCAGCGGGTTGCCGCCTAGTATTGCCAGTTTTTGCATGTCAGTATTTTCCCCATTCCTGCGGCGTAAATGTCTTGATGGACAGCGCGTGTATCTCCTCGCGCATCCTGTCACCCAATGTCTGAAACACGCGCTGGTGGCGCTGCACGCGGCTCATGCCATCGAATTCCGCGCTCACCACCACCGCCTCGAAATGACGGCCGTCTCCCTCCACGCTCACGTGCGAGGCGGACATGCCCTCCTCGATGTTCTTCTTGATGCTCTCAGTTGTCACCATGATTTTCACAGCCTCAATTTATATCCCGAGCGCAGCATGGCCAGGGTGAATGCCGCCATCGCCGCGAAACACACGCCCACCACCGCCAGGCTGAACCAGGGCGAAATGTCGGATACCCCGAAAAAGCCGTAGCGGAAACCGTCTATCATATAAAAAAACGGGTTGAAGCGCGACAAGCCCTGCCAGAATTCGGGCAGCGAATGGATGGAGTAGAACACGCCGGACAAAAAGGTGAGCGGCATGATGATGAAATTCTGAAAACCCGCCAGCTGGTCGAATTTCTCCGCCCAGATGCCCGCCACCATGCCCATGGCGCCCAGGAAGGCACTGCCCAACACGGCGAAAAGCACTATCCACAGCGGGTGCAGCATGGGCGGCGCGGCAAATCCCAGCGCGGCAAGGTAGACCCCCGCCCCCACCGCCAGCCCGCGCACCACGGACGCCAGCACGTAGGCGGCAAAGAATTCGCCGTAGGCGATGGGCGCGAGCAGCACGAACACGATGTTGCCGGTGATCTTGGACTGGATCAGGCTGGAAGAGCTGTTGGCAAACGCATTCTGCAGCACCGACATCATCACCAGCCCCGGAATCAGGAAGGCGGTATAGCGCACGCCGGGATACACCTCGACATGCTGTTCCAGCACATGCGAAAAGATAAGCAGGTACAGCAGGGCGGTGAGTATGGGTGCCAGCAGGGTCTGGAACGCGACCTTCCAGACGCGCAGCACTTCCTTGTAAAACAAGGTGGCGAAGCTGGATTTCACGGCTTGCTCGCTTTCATTCCCTGCCCACCACCTGCAGGAACACCTCTTCCAGGTCGGCCTGCTGCAGGCTCATCTCCAGCACGGAAACATTGGCCTCGCGCAGCTGCGCCAGCACGCTCTCCAGCGCCGGATAGGATTCCAGCGCGAGGGTATGGCTGTCGCCGGACTGCTCGACCAGCTGCGGCAAAAGCACGGCAGGCAACGCGCCGGAGAGCCGCAGTTGTACGCGGCAGGTCGCCACGCTGCCCAGCAGGTTCTTCATGGTGTCGAGCGCGACGATCTTGCCGCGCTTCAGCATGGCGACGCGGTTGCACAGGGCTTCCGCCTCTTCCAGATAGTGGGTGGTGAGCAGTACGGTATGGCCTTCGCTATTCAGCCGCTGGATGAAACGCCACAGGCCCTGGCGCAATTCGACGTCCACCCCGGCGGTGGGCTCGTCCAGCACGATCACCGGCGGCTTGTGCACCAGCGCCTGCGCCACCAGCACGCGGCGCTTCATGCCGCCGGACAGCCTGCGCATGTTGGTGTCCGCCTTGTCGGTGAGGTCGAGGTGATGCATCACCTCGTCTATCCAGGCATCGTTGCAGCGCAGGCCGAAATAGCCGGATTGCAGGCGCAGCGATTCGCGCACGGTGAAGAAGGGATCGAACACCAGCTCCTGCGGCACCACGCCCAGCAGGCGGCGGCTGTCGCGATAATGATCCACCACATCGTGGCCGAGGATGGAAAGCTTTCCGGAGTCGGGACGCGCCAGCCCGGCCAGCAGGTTGATCAGGGTGGTCTTGCCCGCGCCGTTCGGACCGAGCAGGCCGAAAAATTCTCCCGCCTCGATGGTGAGGTCCACGTTGTCCACGGCCTGCAGGCTGCCAAAGCGCTTGGACACCTGGCAAACTTCCACTGCGAAAGCCATTGGAATTAGCGCGGGGAGTTATGCGGCGGAACCGCCGCACACGGGCAGCACATCCGCCACGCCGTACAGCCGGGCCAGGCTCATCAGGTTATCGGGGATATTGGTAAAACACACGTTTATGTCGCTGCGCTGGGCCTCGCGCAGCCAGGAAAGCAGCAGGCTGACCCCGGAGGAATCCACGGCCTCGACCTGGGAGAGGTCCACCACCAGGTTTTTGCTGCCGTTCGCCTGCAAACCGCGGTCATACAGGGCCTTGACCGTATGCAGCGTCAGCGGCCCGGCCACTTGCAGCTTGTCGCCGTTACGGGTGATCACTTGGTGTCGGCCTTTTTCAGCGGCAGCCCGGCATTGGCGCGGTTCTTGTCAGCCAGGTACTTGATGAGCCCGTCAATCCCGGCCTTGTGCACCTGCTCGTCGAAGGTGCCGCGATAGCTATCGAGCACGCTTGCGCCCTCGATGAACAAGTCAAACACTTTCCAGCCGTCGTCCTTTTTTTCCATCACGTAATCCACGCCGATCGGCGGAGACCCCGGCTTGATGATGGATGTGCTGATCGTCGCCTCGGTAGGCTTTTTCGGATTGTACGATGCCGCCTTGACGTCCACCTTCTGGTCCTCGTAGCGGGAAAAAGCGGCGGTATAAGTGCGCACCAGCAGGGTGCGGAATTCGCTGATCAGGGCCTGGCGCTGCTCCGCCGTGGCCTGTCTCCAGGGGAAGCCCACCGCCAGGCGCGTCATCTTCTCGAAGTCGAAATGCGGCAAAATCTTGGCTTCCACCAGCTCCAGCAGTTTTTTCTGGTTCCCCTCGCGCAACTGCTTGTCGTGCTTGACTGCTGTCAGCACCTCGTCCGCCGTCTCGCGGATCAGCGCATCCGGCGCCTTCACCTCGGCGCTTGCGCCCAGTGTGGCGAGGGACAACGCCAGCGCCAGCAATAATCTTAAAGCCTTGTTCATGCTCGGACTCCTCAATTTTTACCTGTTGCTTCCTTGGGCTGGGCGGGCTTATCGGCCAGCATGTTGATGACTTTTCCGATCAGGTCCTCCAGCACCACGGCGGACTGGGTATGCTTGATCGTGTCGCCCGGCTTCAGCATCTCGGTTTCGCCGCCGACGGAAAGGCCGATGTACTGCTCGCCCAGCAGGCCCGACGTGAGTATCTTGGCATAGGTGTCCTGGTCGAACTGGTAGCGCTTGTCTATGGTCATGGTCACCTTGGCCTCGAAGCGCCCGGTATCCAGGGTGATCTGCTTGACCCGCCCGATCAGCACGCCCGCGCTCTTGACCGAGGCCTGCTGCTTGAGGCCGCCGATATTGGAGAAATAAGCCGTCAATTCGTACGTCTCGGATACGTTGTAGGTGCCCAGGTTGCCCACCTTGAATGCCAGCACTCCCAGCGCGGCTATCCCGGCCAACACAAATGCGCCTACCCACAAATCCAGTGTGGTGCGTTCCATACTAATCTCCCCGAAACATGAATGCAGTCAAAACAAAGTCCAGCATCAAAACAGCCAGCGACGATTCCACCACCGTGCGCGTGGTCGCTCCCGATACGCCTTCCGCCGTGGGCGGCGCATCAAAGCCTTCATACAGCGCGATGACCGTCACCACCACGCCGAACACCAGGCTCTTGATCAGGCCGTTCATCACGTCCTGACGGAAATCGACGGCGGACTGCATCTGCGACCAGAACGACCCCTCGTCCACGCCGATGGCCACCACGCCCACCACGTAGCCGCCGAACACGCCCATCGCGGAAAAAATGCAGGCCAGCAGCGGCATGGAAATCACTCCGGCCCAGAAGCGCGGCCCCACCACGCGCGCGATGGGGTTCACCGCCATCAGTTCCAGCGCGTCAATTTGTTCGGTCGCCCGCATCAGGCCGATCTCGGCGGTCATCGCGGAACCGGCGCGGCTGGCGAACAGCAGGGCGGCCAGCACCGGGCCCAGTTCGCGCACCAGGCTCAGCGCCACCAGTGAGCCCAGCGCCGACTCGGAGCCGTAGCGCTTGAGCGTCTCATAGCCCTGGAAGCCCAGGACCATGCCGACGAACATGCCGGCCACCAAAATAATGATCAGTGACATCACGCCGGTGTAAAACATTTCCCTGCTGGTCAGGCGGAAACGGCGGAAGGCGGTGGCGGAATACAGCAGGGTCAGCGCAAAAAAGCGGGCCGCAACACCCAGGCGCCACACCGCGTTGATGGTGCGCCGCCCCAATCCACTAATACCTTTTTTGATTGGCATATCTTTAAGTCCGCAAATTCAAACTCTGCCGGAAATCGCCGGCAGGGTAATGGAACGGGATCGGCCCGTCCATTTCGCCGTACACAAACTGCCGCACGAACGCCTCGCCGGAGGCGCGGATGTCGTCTGCCGTCCCCTCCGCGATGATCGCGCCGTTGGAGACAAAATAGACATAGTCCACGATCTTCAGCGACTCCTGCACATCGTGGGTCACCACGATGGAGGTGGCGCCCAGCGCATCGTTCAGGCTGCGGATCAGGTTGCCCACCACGGTCAGCGAGATCGGGTCTAGCCCGGCAAACGGCTCGTCATACATGATCAGCATCGGGTCCAGCGCGATGGTGCGCGCCAGCGCCACGCGCCGCGCCATGCCGCCGGAAAGCTCGCCCGGCATCAGATCCTGCGTGCCGTAAAGTCCGACTGCGCGCAGCTTCATCATCACCATGTCGCGAATGACCTCTTCCGGCAGGTCGGTATGCTCGCGCATCTGGAAGGCGACGTTGTCGTACACCGACATGTCGGTGAACAGCGCGCCGAACTGGAACAGCATGCCCATCTTGCGGCGCATCGCATACAAGCCCTGGCGGTCCAACTCATGCATGACCTGGCCGTCCACTTTCACGTGCCCCTTGGTCGGCTTGAGCACGCCGCCGATATGGCGCAGGATGGTGGTCTTGCCGCAGCCGGAAAGCCCCATGATGGCAACCAGCTTGCCCTTGGGGAAATCCATGTTGATGCCTTTGAGTATGGGTCGGTGATCGTAGGCGAAATTGACGTCGCGTAGTTCAACCAGCGTTTGTGATGACACTTATCCGTGATCCTGTCGAACGCGAAAGGCCTATTCTAAACCACGGCGCAACCCCGCCACAACTCCAAATATGCCGTAAAACCACAAGAATTGGGCTAAAAACGCATCATGACGATGGCTTTCACTGTCCATTTGTCCGAGCTGGCATTCCAACCCTTGCCCACGCCAAAATTGATGTCGTGCCCGGCTATAGTGGTATCCACTACGACATAGGTATTCTGTGACTGTTGTCCATAGGGCGAAATATGTTCCAGCTTGCCCAGCCCGGCATAGTGCTCCAGCCCCAGATTCAGGTTCTGTGCCAGCTCATAGCTGGCGCGCATCGCCGGGGAAAAATCAGGATTTTCCCGATTGGGCCCGCTCAATTCGAATCCGATGATGGGATTCACCGTCAGGTGCCAGCGCCCGGTGCGCCAGCCGAAGATGGGCCGCATCTCCACGTTCCAATGCTGTTCTGCCGAGCGCAGTGACACCCACCCCAGCTCCACGTTGATGCCCCAGTAGAATGCGTCGTCTTCGCGCGGCGCCATATACTTGACGCGCATTTTTGCGCCCTCGGCATATCTGGCTCCGCCTGCTGTCTGCAGCAAGGGCAGGTATGCACCGAGCTCCCATTTCTCGTTCAGACCATAGGAAAACTCGGGCGTGAGGCGCGTGCTGCGATCGGAGGGCGCATCTCCCGGCCAGGCCGGTTGCTTTATCCCGGTAATGATGTGGTTCAAGTGCAGGTCCAGCCCCAGTTCGCCGGGCTTGTTGATGGCATCGTCATACACCTGGATTTCATCGTTCGAGGAAGCCGAGGCAACCCCGGCGCTCAACAAAGCCAGAACGGCGGTTACCACCGCGCGGACAATTACCCGTGCCTCCCTAGTATTCAAGGTGCAGTCTCATGCCCGCCATGGTCACCGGCCCGCGGTCTGCGTTGTAGGCGGGATTGCGGATGTGCTGATAGTCGGCGGTCAACGATGCGTATTTCGTGATGCCGATGCTGTAATAGGCCTCGACGATCTGCTCGTCGGCGTAATTCAATTTGCCATCGCCGATGAAATAGCCCAGGCCGCCGGCAGCAAGGTATTTGCGATAGATTCCGGATAGGGCATTGCGCATGTATGACAGGCCGATGGTGTCGCGCTCACGCGCCCACAAGTTGCCGCCCAGCGAAGTTCCCAGCGAGAAGGAGCGGTGCGCCTCGGTGAAGGCAAAGGTTTCGTAATGGCCATCCTGCCACATGGCGCGCGAGAAAACGCCGATGTCCTGGATGACAGCCTGCTCGATGTTGTAGCCGATGCCGTACTTGACCGCCTCCTTGCGCACCGTGCCCGTCGCCGGTATGCCTGCGGCATTATTGGCGGCAAAATTGGGGCTGGCCATGGCATCGGCAAAACTTCCCGTGCGCGCGCTATTGCGATAGGCGAGCAGGCGCACCTTGCCGGGCTGCCCCATCAACTCGTGCGCATGCTCGATTTCGAAGTTCTGGCCGTAATGCCTGAAGAACTGCCAGTCGAGCGGCAGCTGATTCGGGTCTTTGGGCTGCATGAATTGCCCGAAGCGGAACACCCAGTCCCCCCGGTAGTCTTCCAGAGCAAACCCCCAGCTGTAGCCGCGCGCGTCCGCCGCGTAGTCGAACGCACAATTGGTCATGTTGCACCAACTCATGAACTGGGTGCGCGGGTCGTGCGCATACTTGTTGTCGTCGAATATATCCAGGGGAGGCAGGAAGCCCGCGGTCAGCACGATGCGGTTCCTGTCCACCATGCCCGCCAGCTGGTTCATCCCGGATTCAACTGCATCCTGCCCGCCGCCCATCCCCCAGGTCTGGCGCACGAACAAGCGCGCCCGGTAAAGCGTGGGATTGACGCCTGCAGCGCGGGTGATCTCACCGTTGTAGAAACCCGCCATGCCGATCAGATTGCCCGACAGCGGAATGCCCTGCGCCAACTCGGGATCGAAGTACAGCTCGCCGCCATTCCACAGGCGCTTGCCGAAAGCTGCGGTCAGCGAAAAGGTGTAGGTTTTCTCCTGTTTCCCCGGCAGGCTTAATGCCCCCATGTATGGAGAATTAAAACCGTGCTGGTGCTGCCAGATATAAGTAGACTGGAAATGGGCATTCCAGCCTTCTTCAGCACCGGGGGCTGGTTCCGCCCGAACCGGCTGTGCAAGCGTCATGAGCACCGCCAGCGCTGCGATTGAAGACCGCACACACCAGCCGCCAAACAGATCGCTTGCAGGTGTGCGCAAGATGGCCATCGTTTACGCGCGCCGCCAGGTAGTGCCCTGAGGCGTATCCTCCAGCACAATGCCCGCTTCCAATAGTTCCTTGCGGATGCGGTCTGCCTCGGCAAAGTTCTTGGCTTTCTTGGCGGCGATGCGCGCCTCGATTTGCGCATTGATGGCGTCATCATCCAGCCCGCCCGCACCCGCCCCGCCCTGCAGAAATTCCTGCGGGGCGCGCTGCAGCAGACCGAGCACACCGCCCAGCGACCTGAGCAGCCCCGCCAATTGCTGTGAGTTAGTGCGATTGGCCTCGTTGGCCAGGTCGAACAGCACTGCCATCGCTTCCGGCGTATTGAAATCGTCGTCCATCGCCCCCCTGAATCGCTGTGCATAGGGCTCGTTCCAATCCGCCGCTTGCACCTTATCAGGTACGCCCTTCAAGGCAGTATAAAGCCGCGTCAACGCGCCTTTCGCGTCATCCAGATGCGCATCGGAATAATTCAGCGGGCTGCGGTAGTGCGCGCGCAGTATGAAGAAGCGCACCACTTCCGCGTCATATTTCTTCAGCACCTCGCGTATGGTGAAGAAGTTACCCAGGCTCTTGGACATCTTTTCGTTGTCCACGCGCACGAAGCCGTTGTGCATCCAGTAATTCACGTACTGGCACTGGTGCGCGCCCTCGGACTGCGCGATCTCGTTCTCATGGTGGGGAAATTGCAGGTCGGCGCCGCCGCCGTGGATGTCGAAATGCTTGCCCAGCAACTCGGAACCCATGGCCGAGCATTCCAGGTGCCAGCCGGGGCGCCCCTTGCCCCAGGGCGAGTCCCACTTCACCTCTTCCGGCTCGCCTTCCTTGGCATGCTTCCACAGCACGAAGTCGAGCGGGTCGTTCTTGTCCGATGCCACCTCCACGCGCTCGCCGGCGCGCAGGTCTTCCAGCGATTTGCCGGACAGTTTGCCGTAGCCCGCAAACTTGCGTACCGCATAGTTCACATCGCCATCCGCCGCGCGGTAGGCCAGGCCGTTCTTTTCCAGCTGCGCAATCATCTCCAGCATCTGCGGGATGTACTGCGTGGCGCGCGGTTCGTGCGTGGGCGGCAGGATGCCCAGCGCGCGCTCATCCTCGTGCATGAAATCGATGAAGCGCTGGGTCAGGTGGTGGATGGACTCCTTGTTCTCGGCCGCGCGCTTGATGATCTTGTCGTCGATGTCGGTGATGTTGCGCACGTAGGTCACCTCCAGGCCGGAAGCTTTCAGCCAGCGATACACCATGTCGAACACCACCATCACGCGCGCGTGGCCCAGGTGGCAATAGTCATAGACCGTCATGCCGCATACGTACATGCGGACCTTGTTGCCCTCTATGGGCTTGAATTCCTGCTTGTCGCGGGCGAGGGTGTTGTAGATCTTCAGCATGTTAAAACCTTTTTACCACAGAGACACAGAGGCACAGAGAAAAACAACGCAAAGAAAGGCAGAATGTCTTGCTATGGCCAAGCCAGGAAATTTTCTTGCTTTTGACTTTCTCTGTGCCTCTGTGTCCCTGTGGTGGATTTTGATTTTGATTTTGATTTTGATTTTGGCCTAACCCTGTTCTTTCGCCCAGGAGTCCTTCAGCGTCACAGTGCGGTTAAACACCAGCCTGCCCGGGTTGTGGTCGCGCCGGTCGGCGCAGAAATAGCCCAGGCGCTCGAACTGGTAGCGCATTTCGGGCAATGAATTTTTCACGCATCCTTCCACCCAGCCCTGAACCACGGTGAGCGATGCGGGATTGAGGTATTCGAG